>JBQCCP010000073.1:0-4353 GCA_051962095.1 Rhodanobacteraceae bacterium | reverse complement strand
TGCAAGCGCCTTACGCAGATCCGCGATCAGATCGTCGGGATCTTCCAGCCCCACCGACATCCGCACCAATCCCGGCGGCGATGTGGTGTGCTCACCTTCGGCCGAGGCGCGATGCTCGATCAGCGATTCGCAGCCGCCCAGTGACGTCGCGTTGGTGAAGATCTTCGTGCCGCGTGTCAGCGCCAGCGCCGCGTCGTAGCCTCCGCGCACCTCCACGCTCAGCATCGCGCCGAACATGCCTTCATGACCGCGCATCTGGCGCTCTGCAGTTGCGTGTCCCGGATGATTGGGCAGGCCCGGCCAGTTCACGCGTTCAATGGCGGGATGCGTGGCCAGGAACTCGGCCACCTTGCGCGCGTTGGTGCAGTGCATCGCCATCCGCGCCGGCAGCGAGCGGCAGCCGCGCAGAGTCAGCCATGCACTGAACGGCGAAAGGATCGCGCCGGTCAGCAGGCGCCGCGCCGCGATTCGTTCGGCGAATTGGTCGTTCTTCGCGAACACCAGCGCCCCACCCAGCACGTCGCTGTGCCCGCCGAAATACTTGGTGGTCGAATGCATCACCACGTCCGCGCCGAGTTCGAGCGGGCGTTGCAGCACAGGGGTTGCGAAGGTGTTGTCGCAGGCGAAGCGCGCGCCGGCCGCGTGCGCGATGTTCGCCAGTTCGGCGAGATCGCTGATGCGCAGGCGCGGATTGGAAGGCGATTCGGCCCACAGCAGCGCGACGCCGCCGTTGCATGCCGTGCGCACCGCGTCCAGATCGGTGGTATCCACCGTGGCCACCTCCACGCCGCGTTCGGGCAGCACTTCCGTCACGTAACCGCGGGTGCCGACGTAGCAGTCCTCGGGCACGACGACAGTCTGCCCGCGTTGCAACGTATCCAGCACAGCCGCGACCGCGGCCATGCCGGACGCAAAGGCGAGTGCGCGTTCGCCGCGTTCCAGCGCGGCCAGAGCCATTTCGAGTCGGTCCTGGGTCGGATGGCCGTCGCGCTGGTAGCTGAAGGTGTCCGGTTCCCCGTCGCTGCGGTGCACGAACGTGGTGGAAAGCTGGATCGGCGGCGCCACCGCGCGGGTCGCCGCATCGGGTTCCGCGCCCGCATGAACCGCCAGCGTGTCGAATTTCTGCATCATGTCGCCGCCTCCGGGCTTGCATGCAATCGGTCGATCCGCCCACGATAGCCGAATCGCCGGAGGCGAACCGAGGAAACCGAAATGAAATACCTGCACAGCATGGTGCGCGTGCGCGACCTGGACGCGTCGCTGCGGTTCTATTGCGAAGGGCTGAGTCTGCGCGAGGTACGCCGGAAGGAGGTGCCGCAAGGCAAGTACACGCTGGTGTTCCTGTCTGCGCCGGATAGTCCCGAGGCCGAACTCGAACTGACCTACAACTGGGATTCGAGTGAGGATTACGGTTGCGCGCGCAACTTCGGCCACCTCGCGTTTCGCGTGGACGACATCTATGCGACCTGCGCGCGGTTGCAGGCGATGGGTGTGACCATCAACCGGCCGCCGCGCGATGGCCACATGGCGTTCGTGCGTTCGCCCGACCTGATCTCGATCGAGCTGCTGCAGAAAGGTGACGCGTTGCCGCCCGCGGAACCATGGGCGTTGATGCCCAACACGGGCGTTTGGTGATTCGCCGCTATCCCTTTGTCACTGCGGCGAAACCGTCGCGCGCGGCTTCGAGCGTTTCGGCGATCACGTCATCACCGTGCGCCATCGACATGAAGCCCGCCTCGAACGCGCTCGGCGCGAAGTACACGCCGCGTTCCAGCATCGCGTGGAAGAAACGGTTGAAGGCCGCGCGGTCACACGCTATCGCCTGCGCGAAGGTCTCCACCTTCTCCGTGCTGAAGAACAGTCCGAACATTCCGCCCACGCGGTTGGCCGAGAATGGCACGCCGGCTTCGCGCGCCGCTGCCAGCAAACCGTCCGTGAGCGCTTGCGTCTTCAATGACAGGCACGCGTGGAAGCCGGGTTCGCGCACCAGGTCCAGCATCGCCAATCCCGCCGCCATCGCGACCGGATTGCCTGAAAGCGTGCCGGCCTGGTAGATCGGCCCGGCCGGCGATACCTGTTCCATCAAGTCACGACGCCCACCGTAGGCGCCCACCGGCATGCCGCCGCCGATGATCTTGCCCAGCGAGGTGAGGTCGGGCGTTATTGCGTACAGCGACTGCGCGCCACCTTCGGCGACGCGAAAGCCCGTCATCACCTCGTCGAAGATCAGCAGCGCGCCATCGCGTGTGCACAGGTCGCGCAGCGTCTGCAGGAATCCGGGTCGCGGCGGCACGCAGTTCATGTTGCCGGCGACGGGCTCCACGATCACGCAGGCAACCGTCTTGCCCATCGCATCGAACAGTGCCCGCGCGGCGTCGATATCGTTGTAGGGCAGCGTGA
This sequence comes from Rhodanobacteraceae bacterium, assembly GCA_051962095.1. Taxonomy (GTDB): domain Bacteria; phylum Pseudomonadota; class Gammaproteobacteria; order Xanthomonadales; family Rhodanobacteraceae; genus 66-474. Next base: position 1,953 of record JBQCCP010000073.1, on the reverse strand, counting down.
TGGTGAGATCGGCCAGCGCCTTCGGTACGCCCGGCGAATCCGGCACGCCCAGGGTCAGGGCGCCGGAACCGGCTTTCACGAGGAACGAATCGCCATGGCCGTGGTAGCAGCCTTCGAACTTTACGAAACGCTCGCGGCCGCTCGCGCCACGGGCCAGCCGCAGCGCCGACATCGTCGCTTCGGTGCCCGAATTGACGAAGCGCATCATTTCGATCGAAGGCATCAGCGCACGGATCGCTTCGGCCAATTCCGCTTCGGCCGCGCACGGCGTGCCGAACGACAACCCGTCGCGCACCGCCCGTTCCACGGCTTCGCGCACGTGTGGATGGTTGTGGCCCGCGACCATCGGTCCCCAGGAACCGACGTAATCGATGTAACGCTTGCCTTCCACGTCCCAGAGACACGGGCCGTCGGCACGCGCCGCAATGAACGGCTCGCCGCCTACCGACTTGAATGCGCGCACCGGCGAATCCACGCCGCCGGGCAGCACCTGTCGTGCGCGCTGGAAAAGATCGTGATTGGTGATCATGCTTGGTCTCGTGATTCGAACAGTGCCGCGAAACGCCGTGCCGCGGCACGAATGTCGCTGGCACCGAATACGCTGGAGATCACGGCCAGGAAATCCGCGCCGGCCGCGATCAGCGATCCGCCATTTTCGGGGGTGATTCCGCCGATCGCCACCCGCGGCAGGCCGAATTGGCGCGCGTTGCGCAACACATCGGGCGTTGCGTGGCGCGCGCGGGGTTTGGTGATCGACGGGAAGAACGCGCCGAACGCGAGGTAGTCGGCGCCCGCCGCGGCGGCATCCCCCGCGCGTTGCAGCGAGTCGTAGCAGGACACGCCGATGATCGCGTCGATGCCGAGGGCGGCGCGTGCGTCGGCGATGTCCGCGTCGTCTTCGCCCAGGTGCACGCCCGCGGCGCCGCTGGCGCGGGCAAGTTCGACGTCGTCGTTGATAATCAGTGGCACGGCGGATGCACGGCACAGCGACGCCAACACGTGCGCTTCCCGCGAGCGTCGATCGGCGTCCCGGGTCTTGTCACGGTATTGCAGCATCGTCGCGCCGCCTTCCAGGGCCGCGCGCATCGCTGCCGGCAGGTCCTCGCGCGGACCGTCGGTGATGGCGTAAAGGCCCTGCGAGGGCATGCGGCGCCAGGAATGCGGATGCCGTGGCATCGGTGGATTGACCTGCATCAAGGGTTCGCTTTCATGCGGGCGCGCAACTTGCGACAATAGACGGCATCATCTCCTGCGTCACCTGCCATGAACGCTTCCGCCCAAACCGTCGTCACCTATCGCAAGTTCATGTGCGTGGTGTGCGGCTTCATCTACGACGAGGAAGCCGGCCTGCCGGAAGAAGGCATCGAGCCCGGCACGCGCTGGGAAGACATTCCGGACACCTGGACGTGCCCCGACTGCGGCGTGACCAAGGACGATTTCGAGATGATTGAACTGACCTGAGGCGCCAGCCGCACTGACTGGCCACCGAAACGGCCATTTCCTCGCCCCAATTGTGTCAGCGGGGATTCACGCGGCTGTGCTTGGATGGAACGCGTGGAAGGGGCAAGGAGACCCGAAGTGCGCGAATTCGTTCCATTCGACGATCGCTGGTTCGACGCTGACCTGCCCGGGCCGTTGGTGCCCCTGCCGAGCAACTTCACGTGCGTGCACGCCGACGACGGCGCTTTTTACTGGGTACCGGAAGGCACGTCGGAAAACGTGATCACGTCGCCCTTGCGCAAGCCCAGCTTCGCGGCCGGCCCGGCGTTGAGTTCCAGTACGTAGCGCGCCGGCGCGGTGCTGGCGTAGGTTGGGCAGGGGTCCGCCTTGCAAGGCGGCGCATCGGCGCGGATCGTCACCAGCCGGTGGGCGTCGTCGAAGAACAGCATGTCCAGCGAAATCAGGGTGTCCTTCATCCAGAACGTGAGCGGCTGCGCCTGCGGAAACACGAAC
>JBQCCP010000072.1:0-33523 GCA_051962095.1 Rhodanobacteraceae bacterium | reverse complement strand
GCGGTCTGCACGCCATCGGGCAGGTGCAGGTTGTGGAACCACGGCGCCAGCGCCGCCACCGCGCTCTCGGTCGCGCGCGGATTGGCGGCGGCCACGCTTGCGCTCATTCTTCGCGTTCCACGAACTTGAAGAAGCGGCTGGGTTTTCCGTCGGCGGTCTTGTCCTGATGCAGGAAGGCGAGATGGGCTTCCTCGAACTTGTCGAAGAATTCGTCCCAGTCGATCGCTTCCAGGTCCTCGTTGTCGGTGAAGGCGATGCGCAGCACGCTGGCTTCCTCGCCATCGCCGGTGCCGCGCACGGTGGCGGGCTTGCCGCCACGTTCCTCGACCCAGCGGCGGATTTCGCCGTAATCGGTGGTGGTTTTCGCGTCATGCGCTGTCATGGCAAATGCTCCTGCTTCCGTTCGACCTGCTCCGGTGAGGTCCGATCATGCGGCGCCGCGGAACCGAGCGGTCGATGTAGCATTCCAGCGTCTGCGCACGATTATCGGCCGTGTGTTCGGCCAGCACGCGCCGGCGCGCGGCGGCGCCCAGCGCGCGGCGGCGGGATTCCGGCATGTCGCGCAGCCATTCCAGTACCTGCGCCGGCTGGTGCGCCAACAGGATTTCCTCGTCCGGGGCGAAGAACGCCTCGATCCCCGACCACGCGTCCGAGATGATGGGCACCCCGCAGGCCGCGGCCTCGAACAACCGCACGCTGGGCGACCAGCCGGCCGCGACCATGTCGGCGCGGGTCAGGTTCAGCGTAAAGCGCTGCGCGTTGTAGAACGCGCGGTGGCGTGCCGGCGCCAGGTGTTCGATGCGGGTCACGTTGGCCGACCAGTCGATCGAATCGGGATACTGGGGACCGGCCACCGCGAAACGCCCGCCTGGCCATTGCGTGGCAACGTCGAGCAGGTAGTGCTGCAGCAACGGCTGGCGATCGTCGCTGTAGGTGCCGAGGTAACCGAGATCGTATTGCGCCGGCGCGTGCGAGGGCGCGTAGCGCTTGGCGTCCACCGCGCAATACAACGGCTCGGCGCGCGCGCCGTAGCGGCAGCGCAGGCTTTCGAGGAACGGCCCGCCGGTGAAGGAAAGATAGAGACGAAAATCCGCGATCTGGTTGGCGCGCAGGTAGTCGCAGGGGCCTTCGCGCAGCTTGGCCATCGTGACCGGCGTGTCGATGTCGTAGAACGCGGTGACGCCGTGCGCGTCGCGCAGCAGCCAATCCGCGATCCGAGCGCCTTCCGGCACGAACGACCCGAGCACCACCACGTCGGCAGCCGCGATGTCGCCGCCGTGCAGCTCGCGCAGCGATTCGGGATCGTCGTACAGCGTGAGGCAAGGCGCGAGATCGCGCGGCAGGTCCTGGTTGTCGGCGTACCACGAGCGGTCGCGCTCGTAGAAACGCACGCGATGGCCGCGTGCGCGCAGCGCGCGCAGCAGCGCGCGGTAGGTGGTTGCGTGGCCGTTGCCCCAGGCCGAACGCAGCGAAAGCCCGAGGAAGGCGAAATCCAGTGCACCGTGCATTCAGGCGGCCTCCACCAGTTCGCGGCCGAGCAGCACCGCCTCGACCTGCTCCGCGCGCAGCGCGTAGGTGTGTTCCTTCAGCAGCCGCTGGCGCGCGCGCCGTCCGATCGCGCGGGCCTGCGACTCGCCGACGCTGTGCACGTACTCGGCGACCATGTCGCCATTGTCGGCGACCAGCACCTCGCGGCCGGGTTCGAGGAACGTCTCGATGCCTTCCCAGCGATCCACGATCAGGCATGCGCCCGCGCCGCCGGCTTCGAACACCCGGGTCGGCGGGGAGAAACCGTAGCGCGCCATGCTGTCGCGATTGATGTTCAGTACCAGCCGCGGGCTGCAGTTGAGCGCGTTGTGTTCGGCGGTCGGCACGTGGCCCAGCAGGCGCACGTTGGGCGGCGCCGCGTCCCAGCCTGACCCGCCCAGCAGGAACGAACAGCCCGGCATCTGCACGGCCGGCTTGAAGAAGAATTCGTGCACGCGCGATTCGCGGTCGGGCAAGCGGTTGCCGAGGAACGCGAGGTCGGCGGCGTAGCGCTGCTGCGGCGCTTCCGGATGGTGCGTGTCCGGGTCGAGCGCGTTGTAGATCGGCACGCAGTCGCGCGCCCCGAACGCGCGGTAGCCGCTGACCACGCGCGGCCCGCCGCCGTAGGTCAGTACCATGTCGAACTTCGGCACCAGCGCGCGGAATGGATCGGCGGCGTCGGCTTCCATCCGCTCCAGCGTCGCGGGCGCATCGACATCCCAGAACACCGCCGAACACGTCGACGATTTCAGGCCCGCGACTTCGCGTTCCAGTAATTCATCGTCCACGCCCACGCCGCTGGCCTTGATCACGATGTCGCTGCCGCAGCGGGCGTGGTGCAGCGCTTCGGTCACGCCGGCTTCGCCGGGCTGGTAGACGTGCACGATCGCCCACGGCGGATCGGCGATGTCGCGGTGTTTCTGGCGGTCCAGCGCGTCGGGTTCGTAGAAGCGGATCCGATGTCCGCGCGCCGCCAGCGCGCGCAGCACGCCGCGGTAGTAGGTGGCCGCGCCGTTCCAGTACGAGGACACCAGGCTGGAGCCGAACATCGCGATGTTCAATTTGTCAGGCATGTGCAGCTTCCTTGTGCGGGGTGACGGTGGACGCGGACGCGATCGCGCCGAGCGCGGCGACGATCGCCATCAGTTCGGCGACGCGGTGTTCGCAGGTATGCCGTTCGCGAATGCGCTGCAGGCCATTCGCGGCGAGCGATGCGGCCAGCGCGGGATCGCGCAGCACGTCGCGCAGCGCTGTGCGCATCTCGTCGCCGTCCTGCACGGCGAGGTAATCGGTGCCCGGTTCGAACAGGTGCTCGCAATCCAGCCACGGCGCCGAGACCAGCGGAATGCCGCAGGCCAGCGCCTCGAACACGCGGATCGTCGGGATGCCGGGCAACGCCTGCGCGTAGGGCCGACGCGGAACGTGCACCGTCAGCGCGGCGCGCGCGAACACTTCCGGCACCCGCCAGTTGGGCAGCCAGCCTTCGTAGGCGATGCCGGCGTCGTCCAGCGCTTCGAGTGCCTGCGGCGGATAACGCACACCGTGCAGCACGGCGTGCAGCCCCAGGTCGCGCACCGGTCCGAACAGATATTCCTCCAGTTCGCGCGCGCGTTCGCCGTCGCCCCAGTTGCCGATCCACACCAGTTGCAGCTCGGGTTCGTTGCGCACATGCGGGTGGAAGATGCGCGTGTCGGCCGCCTCGTGCCAGGTGAACACGCTGTCGTGCCATCCTTCCTCGAGGTAGCGTTGCCGCACTGCGCCGCCGAACGCCAGCACGCCGTCGTAGTCGCGCAGGTCGTACGCCGCCATCTCCTCGGGCGCGGTGACGCTGCGATGGTGGGTGTCGTGGAACAGCAGCGTGAAGTCGCCGCGCGCCCGGCGTTCGCGCCCGATCCGCGCCACCAGTTCCGGCGGATTCCATTCGTGCACGATCACCCCGTCGGCGCCGTCCAGCGCCGGGGCGGGATCGAAGCCCTCGGCTTGATACGGGCGGCTGCGCAGGCGCGGGAAGCGCCGCTGGAATTCCAGGATCGCGCCATCGCCGTGGTCTTCGACGAGATGGCGCCGGCTCCAGCCGTTTTCCGGTTCGTACACCTCGACGCGATGGCCGCGCGCAACCAGTTCCGCGACGACCCCGCGCAGGAAATGCGCGTTGCCATGGTTCCAGTCCGACACCAGAGAGTGGTAGAACAGCACGAATTTCATGCATCGCCCTCGACCGTGATGTGGCCCATGGCCGATGCGAGCCGCCGTTGCCGCGCCGTTTCCCCTGCGGTGCTTTTGCGGGAGAGCGGGCTGGCTGAGGGAGCAGGGCCTGCATGGCGCGCCGGCCTGCGATCCCGCAGGTCGTTCCGCGCTGCGTGCACGGAAGCGCCTCGCACCGACGCGCTGGTTGCAACCGTTGGGAGCGAGGGAGTTGCCCGTGCCGCGGCAATCTCGTCGTACGCGGCAAGGTAAGCATCCGCCATGCGCGTCGCGGTCATGAACATCGCGCGGCGGCGCGCGCGGGCGGCGAAGTGCGCGCGCAGCGTGTCGTCGTCGACCAGCCGCAGCAGCGCGTCGCGCAGCGCGTCGTCGTCGCCGGGTGGCGCGAACAGCGCGGCGCCGTCCCAGAACTCGCGCAGGCTGGGGATGTCGCCCAGCACCAGCGCGCATCCCGCCTGCGCGGCTTCCAGGATCGAAAGGCCGAAGGGTTCGTAGCGCGCCGGCAACGCGTAGATCGACGCGCGATCAAGCCAGCGTTGCATCGCGGCCTGGCGCAGCACGCCGAGCTGGCGCACGTTGAGGAAGGTCGCGCGCGAGCCGTCGGGCGCGCGATCCTGCCCCGCGATGCAGACCGGCCACGGCACCGCCGGCGCGACCGCGGCGAGACGGGTGAGGTTCTTGGCTTCGTCCCACAGCCGGCCGGCGGCAAACACCAGCGGACGCTTCCTGCACGCGTGCGCGACGTCGTGCGTGCCGTTGGGAATCACCTGCACGCGCGCGAGCGGCCCGTATTCCGCGGCGAGCGCGTCGGCCATCGCGCGGCTGGGCGCGACCACGAGATTGCTGGCCTCCAGCGCGGCGCGCACGTGCGCGCGGTAGCGATCCCACTGCGGCGGCGCCGCGACGCCGTGCACCGCGCGCCACCACGACGCGACGCAGGAATGCGCGACGGTGAGCACCGGCGCGGGCCACGCCAGCGCGGCGTGGCCGAAGTCGTTGGCGTGCACGATGTCGGGACGCAGTTCACCGGCGATTCGCAGCAGCCATTCTCCGGCTTCGTGCAGGTCGCGCCACGGCTCTTCCATCCACACCAGCTTGCAGGCCCGCGAATGGAAGGCGAGGCCGTGGATCGCCGCGGCTTCGGTTTGCTGGGCGCGGCTGGGCGCCGGCCCCATCGCTGCCAGCGTGACCTGGTGGCCGCGCAGGCATAGCGCGCGCGACAGATCCAGCGCGTAGCGCCACACGCCGCCCACGGTGTCGCAGGTCATCAGCACGCGTCGCGGCGGATCGGCGAGCGCGGTGAATTCAGCGTCCATAGATGCGATCCACGATGGCTGCGACGTCGACTAACCGGCGCGCTTCCGGATCGAAGCGATCGTCGCGCGCCAGCTTGCGCGCCCACTCGACCAGCGCGCGCCCGCCCCACGCATCCGGCGGCGCGGCGAGACGGCGGGTCCTGGTGCCGTCGTGGCGATCGACGGTGAAGTCGTAGAAGGACCCGCCGACGTTGCGCAGCGAGGCGCCACCGTGCGTGCCGTAGAACGAGGCTTCGATCACCGCGTCCGCGCCGGCCGGCAGCCGCCACGAACAGGTCAGCCGCACACTGGTGCCGTCGTCGAGGCGGTAGTGCACGCTCGCGTAATCCTCGGGCGTCGCGATCGGCGGCAGCAGGCGCCGGCCGTGCTGGTACAGGTTCGCGTCGACCGCTTCCACGCGCGACCGTCCGGTCATCCACATCGCGAGGTCGATGAGGTGCACGCCGAGGTCCATCACGCAGCCGCCGCCCGATTGCGTGACGTCGTAGAACCAGGCCTTGTCGGGGCCGTAGGCGTTGTGGAAGGTCAGGTCGATCGCATACAGATCGCCCAGTTCGCCGGCGCGGATCTCGTCACGCAACTGCGCGATACCGGCCACGCAGCGGTAGCTGAAATCCACGCCCAGCAGACGGTCGTGGGCGTGCGCCGCTGCTACCACCTGCGCCGCTTCCGCGGCGGTACGGCCCAGCGGCTTTTGGCAAAACACCGCCTTTTCGTCATTCAGCACCGCGATTGCCTGCGCGGCGTGCAGCGCACTGGGCGTCGCGATCACCACGCCGTCGACGCGCTGCTGCAACAGCGCGTCAAGCGACGCGCAGGTGCGCAGGCCGTCGCGTTGCGCGACTTCGTGCATCGACCCGGGGTCGAGGTCCGACACCGCGACCACTTCCGCGACCCGGGCATCGATCAGCGCCTGCATCCGCGAGCGCCCGATCCAGCCCAGGCCCAGGAAGCCCAGCCGCGGCCGCGCGGCCACCGCGCGGCGCGGCCACAGTTGCACGACCGCGGCTTGCCCGGTCGCGCTCATGGCGTCACCACCGCTTTGAGGAAACCATCGGGACGCTCATGCATCAGCGCGAAGGCGCGGCCGAGTTCGCGCAACGGCAGCGTGTGCGTGATCAGCGGGAATGGATCGAGCGTGCCGTCCTCGACGGCGCGCATCGCTTCGCGCAAACCGCGCGCCTGCACCGCCGGATCGCGCTCGTGCGCGTTGATGACATCCAGTCCGCGCCAGTTCCATTGCTGCATGTCGACCTGGCGCGCGCCGTCCTGATGGTACCCCGCGATCATCATCCGGCCGCCTTCCGCGCACAGCGCGGAGGCCAGGTCCAGCGTGGCCTGTTCGCCGCCCGCTTCGATCACCCGTCCGCAACCGCGGCCGTCGGTGAGTTCCAGCACCGCGCCGACGGACGCACTGGAATCGCTGTCCAATGTATAGGCCGCACCGCAGCGGCGCGCCATCTCGCGTGCCCAGGCACGGCGCGTCAGCGCGATCACCCGCGCGCCAGCGTGCGACGCGCTCTGCACCAGCAACGCGCCCATGAAACCGATCCCGACCACCGCCAGCCATTGGCCGGCGCGGATCTCGCTGCGCCGCAGGATGTTCATCACGCACGCCAGCGGTTCGCCCGGCAGCGGGCGATCGCCCGCGCAGTCAGGGATGCGCGCCAGCATCGACGCCGGCGCGATGTCGTGCGTGGCGTACGCATGCTGCGACAGCAACGCGACCCGGTCGCCGATCCTGAAATCGTCCACCTCGTCCCCGACCGCGGCGATTTCGCCCCAGCCTTCGTGCCCGGGTGCGCCCGGTTCCAGCGGATAGCGGAACCATTCGCGGCCTTCCCACACGGGACCGTTCGACGCGCACACGCCGCAACCGTGCAGCCGCACCAGCACTTCATGGGGCGCGGGCGCGCGCAGCTTCGTTTCGGCGATGCGCATGCGGCCGTCGCCGCAGAAGACCGCCTGCGCGGCGGCCACGCCGACGGATTCGCGCTCCTCCAGTTGCGCATTCATGCGGCGTGCGCCCCGGCCTCGACCAGTTCCGGTTCGGCTTCGCCATTCGCGAGCCAGCGGAACAGCCGGCCGATGCCGTCCTTCGCCTGCACGCGCGGCCGCCAGCCGGTGGCGGCCGAGAAGCGCCGGGTGTCCGCGACGAACCAGCGCTGGTCGGCTTCGCGCCAGCTTTCGTGCAGCACCGTGGGCACGCGCCCATCGAGCGTCGCGATTTCGCCCAGCAGTTCCTGCAGGCTGATAGTGTTGTCCGGCCCACCGCCCATGTTGAAGGCGCACCCGCGGAGCGCATCGCGGTCCTCGGCGCACATCAGCAGCGCGTCGACCAGGTCGTCCACGTAAAGAATGTCGCGCACCTGCAGACCATCGCCGTAGATCGTGATCGGCCGCCCCTGCATCGCGCGCAACAGGAAATGCGCGACCCAGCCCTGGTCCTCGTTGCCACACTGGTGCGGCCCGTAGATGCAGCTCATCCGCAGCACCACGGCGGGAAGGCCGAAGCTGCGGACGTAGTCCAGGATGTACTGGTCGGCGGCGCCCTTCGAGCAGCCATACGGGCTGCAGAAATCCAGCGGACGCGTTTCGCCGATGCCGTGCTGGCGCACGTCCGCGTCATCGGGCTCGTAGCGCGTGCTCCGGCCGGACAGTGCGATGTCCGGCAGCGCGCCGTACACCTTGTTGGTGGACGTGAACACCAGCGGGATGCGGCGGCGCGCGTGTCGGATAGCTTCCAGCAGGTTCAGCGTGCCGCGCAGGTTGATCTCGAAATCGTTGAGTGGATCCTCGAGGCTCGACGTCACCGCCACTTGCGCCGCGAAATGGAAGACGCAGCCCGCCTGCCGCACGGCGTCGCGCAACACGTCGGCGTCGCGGGTGTCCGCGAGGCAGGTGCGTACGCGTCCGTCGCCGTGCCGGAACAGCCAGCGCAGGTTCTCCGCCCCCCCCGGGCGCGACATGTTGTCGAACACAATCACCTCGTGGCCGAGTTCCAGCAAGCGCGCTGCGACGTTGGTGCCGATGAAACCGGCGCCGCCCGTGATCAGCACCGGGCCCTGTATGCCCGGTGCGGCAACTTGCGCGTTCACAATCTGAGGCCCCGGTGCGCCAGCTCCTGGCTTGCCAAATCCGCCCGATCCTGCGCCGTCTGGGTTCGAATCCATTCCACCAACTCCTCGAGTCCTTCTTCCAGGGAAACGTGCGGCGCGTAATCCAGCACCATTCGCGCCAGCGTGATGTCGGCGAAGCAGTGGCGGATGTCGCCGACGCGGAAACGCCGCGTGATCTCCGGCGCGATGTCGCTGCGCCCGAGCGCCCTGCCGAGCGCCGCGGCGATGTCGAGCACGGTCGAAGCCTGCCCGCTGCCGATGTTCAAGGCGTGACCCGGCGCGCCGGGCGCTTCCAGCGCCAGCCGGCAGGCGCGCGCCACGTCGTGCACGCTGACGAAGTCGCGCCGTTGCAGGCCGTCCTCGAATACCACCGGACTCCGGCCATTGAGGTAGCGCGCCGCGAAAATCGCCAGCACGCCGGTGTAGGGATTCGACAGCGCCTGGCGCGTGCCGTAGATGTTGAAGAAACGCAGCGCAACGGTCGGGATGCCGTACGCCTCGCCGATCATCAGGCACAGGCGCTCCTGGTCCATCTTGGACAGCGCGTATACCGATGACGGACGCGGCACCTTGGATTCTGGCGTCACCAGCGGCACCAGCGCTTCGCCGTTGGCGCCGCGCACTTCCCACTGGCCCTGCAGCAACTGGTTGCGCGACCGTTCCGGCGGCGCAACCAGATTGCCGCCGTCGTCGCAGTACAGACCTTCGCCGTAGATGCTCATGCTGGAGGCGACGATCAGGCGTCCGACCGGTTCGCGGCTCAGTGCTTCCAGCAGCACCGCGGTGCCGCGGTTGTTGACGTCGGTGTAGCGCTCGATCTGGTACATGCTCTGGCCGACGCCGACCGCGGCGGCGAAGTGGAACACCGCGTCGACGCCGCGCAACGCGTTGCGCACCGCCTCGGCGTCGCGGACGTCGCCGCGCAAGAGCTCCACTTCCTGGTCCAGGTACTCGGGCCATTCGCCTCCAAGGCCGTGCACCTGCGGATCGAGATTGTCGAGCACGCGCACGCGATAGCCGTGCAGCAGCAACTCGTCCGCGACGTGGGAACCCACGAAACCGGCACCGCCGGTGATCAGCACGGTGCCGGGCGCGCCCACGCCGTTGCTGCCGTTCGGTGTTTGGGCATGGTCAGGCAATGGCATTGCTGGCCTCTGGCGGCGGCTGCTCCAAACGGCTCAACATCCGGTCGAACCATTCGATCGTGCGCTTCAGGCCGATCTCCAGGGAAACGCGCGGCTGCCATCCCAGCGTGGTGCGCGCCAGCGCGATGTCGGGGCAGCGGCGGGTCGGGTCGTCCACCGGCATCGGACGATGCACGACGCGCGAACGCGAGCCGGTGAGGTCGATGATCCGGCGCGCGAGCGCCGCGACCGTGATCTCCTCGGGATTGCCGAGGTTCACCGGACCGGTGAGCGCGGCCGGCGAGCCCATCAGTTTCAGGATGCCGGCCACTAGGTCGTCGACATAGCAGAACGAACGCGTCTGGCTGCCGTCTGCGTGCACCGTCAGCGGCTGGCCACGCAGCGCCTGCACGATGAAATTGGACACCACCCGGCCGTCGCCGACCTGCATGTGCGGGCCGTACGTGTTGAAGATGCGCGCGACCTTGATCTCCAGCCCGTGCATCCGGTGGAAATCGAAGAACATCGCCTCGGCGCAGCGCTTGCCCTCGTCGTAGCAGGCACGTGGCCCGACCGAACTGACCGCGCCGCGATAACTCTCGCGCTGCGGATGCATTTCGGGTTCGCCGTAGACCTCGCTGGTCGACGCCTGGAACACGCGCGCACCGGAGGCCTGCGCTTCGTGCAGCACGTTGAGAGCGCCGTCGGTGCAGGTGCGGATGGTCTTTTCCGGATCGCGCTGGTAATGCTGCGGCGAGGCACAGCAGGCAAGATTGAAAATCCAGTCGGCCTTCATCGTCACGGGCGACACGATGTCGTGGCGCCTGAAGCGGAATCCCGCATGCCCGATCAGGGGTGTGATGTTGTGCAGACTGCCGGTCGACAGGTTGTCGATCACGGTCACGTCGAAGCCGCGTTGCAGCAACTTCGCGCAAAGGTGGCTGCCGAGGAACCCGGCGCCGCCGGTGACCACCGCCCGTTTTCCGTTGCCCAGCTGTGCATCCCAATCCATGGCATCCATTCCAGACACTCCTTGTTTGTCCGCCGCAGCGCCCCTTCCAGAGCAAGATGCGTGCCGACCGCATGGGTGACCTGAAAACGGCGCCGGGATCAGCTTCAAAGTACCCGGCGGGCAATGCGTTCCTGCATTCATGCGTTCGCGCGCGCCACCCATTCAACAAGGTGAACCGGCGCGCCCGACCGGGAATTGCTTACCGGCCCCGCCCGCAACCCGGAAATTTTTCGCGGCGCATGCCGCTCAGAGCGATGGCACCACGGGCGAGAGCGCCGGCTGCTCATTGCGGGTCAGCTTCAGCAAGGTCGGCCAAGGCACTTCGATCCCCTGGCGGTGCCCCTTGGGCGTCAACTTCAGTTTGTACGGCCCCAGGATCAGCGTATAGAGCCTGGAGTCGATCTCTATTTCGCGTCGCAGCGGTTTGTCGAGTTTCGTCACGTTCATCTCCTTTGGCGCCACAAAGGCGCTCATGCATCGAGGCAATGTTTGAGGAACCGGATCGCGGCTTTTTCCAGCCGCCGCGGATGCGCGACCACGTCCGCGGGTACGCGCCGGTGCAGTTCGCCGCTCTGCCAGCCGGTCACGACCTGCGGGCAGACATAGGATTTCCGTGCGACCGCAGGCGTGTTGCCGAGTTCTTCGGCAGCCGCGACGATCGCTTGCCGCACCGCCGCACGCTTTGCGCGTTCGCCGCCGTGCGCGGGCAACGGAGTGCGCGCGAGATACGCGATCACCGTCAGCGTGCCGGTCCAGGTGCGGAAATCCTTGGCGCTGAATCGCTCGCCCAGGGTGTCGCGCAGGTATTCGTTCAGTTGCGCCGCGGTCGCGCGATGGAACGCATGGTCCTCGCCTTCGTACTGGAACAGGGCCTTGCCAGGCAGTCGGCTGCAATGTCGCACCAGCCGGGCCAACCAGCGATGGGGCAGCACGGCTTCGCGCTGCTGGCCGCTCTTGCCGGGGAAACGCAGCACCGCCGTGCCGTCGCGGGCGAAGCTCGCGTGCCTCGATCGCAGCGTGGTCAGCCCGTAGGAATGGTTGGTGCGCGCGTACTCGGCGTTGCCGATGCGGATCGAGGTGGCCATCATCACGCTGGTCATGATCGCCAGCACCTTGTCGCGCGGCAGGCCGTCGAGGCGGCGGTCGCGGCGCAGCCGTGCGCGCAGCGCCGGCAGTCGCTGGCCGAAGCGCAGCAGGCGCCGGTATTTCTTCGCGTCGCGGCTGTCCCGCCACGCCGCGTGGTAGCGGTACTGCTTGCGGCCGCGCGCGTCGCGCGCGGTGGCCTGCAGGTGCCCGTGCCGGTCGGCGCAAATCCACACGTCCGTGTACGCGGGCGGGATCGCCAGCGCGCGGATGCGCGCCAGCGTCGCTTCGTCGCGGACGGGCCTGCCCTTAGCATCGCGGTACGCGAAGCCGCGGCCGGCGCGCCGGCGGCTGATCCCGGGTTCGAGGTCGCTTGCATAACGCAGCTTGCGCAGGCGCGCGCGCCGGACCTGGCGTTGGTGCGCGCGCGTGCGGTTTTTCGGCATGGCCGACGCGTCAGCCGTGCAGGCTCAGTGCATCGACGCCTGCTGCCGCCCGTCGCCCATCCGCTGCGCGTCGGCGAGCGTCGCATGGCTCAGCCAGTCGCGCACCCTTTCCTTATGCGTCTCCTCGGTGGCCAGTGCGTTGCGGAACTGCGAGGCGAGCTGGTCCTGACCGCTGCTCGCGGCCACTTCGACCAGCATGTCCCAGCCATCCGCATCCATGTCCTCCAGCACCAGCAAGGCGCGCAGCGCCTGCGAAAGCGAGGTGCGAGGATCGGCCAGCACCTTGAACACGCCCGATGCCTGAACCGCGGCCACGTCGGCCGAGGGCGTCATCGCGGTCGGGTCGGCGCCGAGTTGTTCCAGGATCTGCTTGACCATGTGGAAATGCGCCAGCTCCTCGTTGCACTGCTCCCGCAACAGGTCGCGGGTGGCGCCGCCCTGCCAGGTGCCGAGCGCCTCGAATTTCACCAGCACAGCCTCGTAGGCGCGCACGCCGGATCGTTCGAACGCGAGCCGTTCGCCCAGCTTGTCGATGAAGGATGCGAGGCGATGGCCCTGCAGGGCGTGCAGCGCAGCCTCGGCGGCGCCGCGGACGGTCGCGACCGCCGGCACCGAACCCAGCCGGTCGGCTTCCCGCGTGAACTGGCCGCGCAGGCGGGTCGCCTCCAGCGATTCCATCGGTGGCGGCGGAGCGTCCGTGGTGGTGCGTTCGAGCGCGCGGCCATCGATCGGCGACGCCTTGATGCCGGTGCGATTGTGGCCCATGGCCTGTTCGCGTGTGTGTGTCGCTTCCATGTGTGTCCTCTCCTCTCAGGCGGCCTGGCCCGGCATGCGGTCGACCAGTTCGGTGCCGGGACGCCAGACGTAGTTTTCGGCGACCGCTTCGCTGTACGAAACGTCGTGGTTCAGATGGTCGCGGTACCCGGCCGAGCGCGCGCCGTCGTCGAACCGGTCGCGCGGCCCGATGCGGTGGCCTTCCGCGATGTAGTCCACTTCGCGGTCCAGGACCTTGCGGATGAATTCGCGGTGGCTCTTGTAGTCGATCATGTCGGGCAGTTCCTCCGGCAGCACCTCGGCCGGGTCACGGCGCCCGATGTCCTTGAACAGCCCCATCACGAATTGCAGGTGGCCGAATTCGTAGTCGAGGCAGCGTTCCCAGATCGCGCGGATGCGCGGATTGCCCTCGTACTGCATGCAGCTGTGGTAGTTGTACGCCTCGGTGGCCTCGTACAGCAACCACTTTTCCAGCCAGCTCTCGGACGGATCGCACATCGATCCGTACTGGGTGACGTGCTGTTCCTCGATCGAGGCGATTTCGGCGTAGAGGCCGCGCGCGAGCGGGTCGGTGTACATCGGTCCGATCGTCATGTAGTAGTTGCGGGTCTGGTATTCGCCGGTGAACAGCGTCAGCGCGTGCACCTTGGACAGGGGCGCGGCGGCCTTGCGGTCGTAGTGGTCGCGCAGGTCGTCGTGGGAATCGCGGTGCTCGAAGCTGGTCGGCCGGCCGGGCAGCACGTCCGTGTAGGACTGCAGGATGTTGTTGGCGTCCTTGCCTTCCAGCCGGTCGGCCAGCGCCGAGTAGCGATAGAGATGATCGAAATCCTCGAGCAGGCCGAAGCGGTACACCTGCGCGAGGTATTCGTCCGGTTCGTGTTCGGCGACGCTGGCGGTGACTTCGATAGCGACCTGCTCGTAGCCGAGCGTGATGTCGAGCGGCGAGTCATCCGGCGACAGCAGCCAGTTCACCATCGTCTGCTGGTGGTGTTCGACCCGGCGCACCCGCGCCAGCGGTTCGCGCAAATCCTCGTTGAACGCAGCGGCGAGGTGCTGGAACCTGTTCGCGCCCATCTCGATGCCGTTCATCAGGATGATCCGCACGCGCGTGAACGCATCGTCGTCCAGCTTGCTCATCGGCGCGGGAGTGAGTTCGCGCAGGGTGAAGCGTTGTCGTTCGAGGGGCGTGCCCTTCTCTTCCGTGAGTTTGAGTGCCATGCCTTTCTCCGTGTCTGTGAAAACACGCCGGCCGCGGGCCGATGCGCGGGGCGTCAGTGCCCGCGGCCGCGCGCGTACTCGCGCCGGCAGTGTTTGTATTCCGAGCGCGACAACTTGCCGTCCTGGTTCTTGTCGCACTGGCTGAAATGGCTGGCCAGCCACGGCTGGCCGGCGGCGTCGGACTCGCTGACGTAGCCCTTCGAACCGGCCAGCGACGAGAATCCCTGTTTCCCGCGCGCGCCGTTGTGCGGGGTCGCGGGACCGGTATCGCGGTCGGTGGTGTTGTTGTCGTAGCAGTTGTCGCCATTGGCGCACTGCATGGTCTGCGACGACGTGGTGGGAACCTGCTGCGTGGGTGGATTCTGTTGCGTCTGCGGTTGTGGCTGTTGCGTCTGCGCGGGCGTCTGCTGCGCGCCCGCGGCGCAGGCGAACAGCAGCGCCGCCGGCAGCGCGACCATCGCTGGAAGATGCTGACGCTTCATGTCGGCCTCCTTGTGGTGTCGTGGAGCCGTGACGAAGCAATACGTATGCCATGCCGGTCGGGCAGCGCTCACGATCGGGCGCCCGCGTTCAGAGTGTGTTCGCAATCGCGCAGGAATGCGCCGCGCGCACGCAATGCGCACCTCGGCGAAATCCGTGCGAGGCACGCATGCGGGATCAAAGGGGATTCGACGCGCCGGCGAACGCGCGCGGGCTGCCGGGCCTTGTCATCGCGCTGTCAGCCGCGCGAGTGAACAGGAAAGCTGCGCCGATCGATTCACCGGAAAGACGAAAGGGTTTCGCGCCAGCGAAATATTTTCGCAAGCACGCGCAACGATCCGTTCACCACGCGGGGGGCGAATCCAGCGATTCCGACGCGGTGCGGCTGGTGTCGATCTGGGTTTCCAGCAGGCGCTCGATGCACGCGTCGATGCGGCGGGGCGAACGCTTGCTGCGGGTGTGCGCGAGCTCGCGGCGGATCATGCAGATCGCCGCCGCGCCCTGCCGCGCCTTGCGCGCGAAGGTCTCCCGCTGCGCCGGCCGCCACGCGACCAGCGCGGCCGCTTCGTTGTAACGGCGTTCCTCGTCCATCACCGCGAGCATGTCCAGAAGATTGGCCCGATCCATGGCTTCCTCCTTGTTGTGGGCGCTCCTGTCGAGCGATCGCAGCATAGGCAGGTGCACATCTAGACGGCGTCAAATCCGGGTGCAGCAACGTTCACCTGAAATGAATGCCGGGCTGGTAGGCTCAATCGATGGCAGGACGCCGCAGCCCTCAGCTTGCGACCTATCGGCGCAAGCGACACTTCGAGCACACGCCGGAGCCGGCCGCGACGTCGCGCGGCCAACGCCCGCACGCGGCGGCAGGGCGGCAATTCGTGATCCACCTGCACCACGCGCGGCGCCGCCATTTCGACCTGCGCCTGCAGGTCGGCGGTGTGCTGCGGAGCTGGGCGGTGCCCAAGGGTCCGTCACGCGATCCGTCGATCAAGCATCTCGCGGTGCAGGTCGAGGATCATCCGCTGAGCTACGGTTCGTTCGAGGGCACGATCCCGGAAGGCCACTACGGCGCCGGCACCGTCGCGATCTGGGACGAAGGCACGTGGAGTACCGACGGTTCCGCCGCGCAGCAGATCGACAAGGGTCATCTGCGTTTCGAACTGCACGGCGCGCGCCTGCGTGGCCGCTGGTCGCTGGTGCGCACCCGCATCGAAGGCGGCAAGCCGCAGTGGCTGCTGATCAAGGGCGACGATGAATTCGTGGTGCCCGACGACGTGGCCGACGATACGCCGCTGTCCGAATGGAAGGCGGAACACCACATCGACGCAGCGCCGCGCAAATCCCGCGCGCGCGCCGCGAAGGCCGCGGCCGCCTTGCCGCCGCCGGAACAGTTCGAATTCGAACTGGCGCGGCTGCACCAGCGCGCGCCCGAGGGTGAAGACTGGCTGCACGAAGTGAAGTACGACGGCTACCGGATGCTCGCGTGGCGGCACGGGCGCGACCTGCAACTGCTGTCGCGCAACCGCCTCGACTGGACCGAAAAGCTGCCGCTGATCGCGGAGGCGATCCTCGGGCTCGACTGCCGCAATTGCGTGCTGGATGGCGAACTGGTGGTCTTCGACGAGCAGGGACGCAGCCGTTTCGACCTGCTGCAGAAGGAATTCAACCGCGCCCAATCGCAAGTGGTGCGCTACGCGGTGTTCGACCTGCTCGCCTTGAATGGCGATGACCTGCGCGACGCGCCGCTGCTGGAACGCAAGGCTGCGCTGGCGCGGCTGCTGGAGGATGCCGACCCGAAGACGAGTCCGCTGGTGGTGTCGGGTTTCCTTCAAGGCAACGGCGCACTGGCGTACAAGCGCGCCTGCGAGGCGGGGCTGGAGGGCGTGATGAGCAAGTCGGCGAACGCGCCGTACCGCGGCGGGCGCGGCGACAGTTGGCGCAAATTGAAATGCATCGATTCGGACGAATTCGTGATCGTGGGTTACACGCCGGGCAAGGGTTCGCGTGGTGCGCTGGGCGCGCTGCTGCTGGCCGAACCGCGCGGCAGGCAATGGCGCTACGTGGGACGCGTCGGCACCGGCATGGACACCGACATGCTGAAGCGCCTGCACGCGCAGTTTAAAACCGCAAAGCACAAGCCCGAACTCATCGACACACCCGACGCAAAACAACTGCGCGGCGCGCGGCCCGTGTGGGTGCAACCGGATACCGTGGTGGAAGTCGCGTTCCGCGGCCGCACCGGTGACGATTTCCTGCGCCAGGGCAGCTTCAAGGGTCTGCGCCCCGACAAGTCGCCCGCGGATCTCCGCGACAGTGATCGCGCCGAGGAGTCACCCAGCATGCCCGCCCGAAAAACCACCTCGAAATCAGCATCCCGCAAAACCGCACCGCGCAAGCGCGCCGAAAGCGAACCGGGGATTTCGCTCACGCATCCCGACCGCGTGCTGATCGAAAAGCCGCGCGTCACCAAGCGCGCGCTGGCCGAATTCTACGCAGGCATCGCCGACCTGTTGCTGCCCGGTCTCGTGGGAAGGCCGCTGTCGCTGGTGCGCTGTCCCGACGGCGCTGGCCAGGAATGCTTTTTCCAGAAGCATCCGATGACCGGGATGCCGGAAGCCATCGGCATCGGCGACGCGCGCAGCGCCGAAGGCAAAAAGCAGGAGTATGTGTACGTCAAGGACATTGAAGGCGTGATCGGCCTGGTGCAGATGAACGTGATCGAGATCCACCCGTGGGGGTCGACCATCGCCGACCTGGAACATCCCGACCGCCTGGTGTTCGACCTCGATCCCGACACCGGGGTGGAATGGCCGCGGGTGCGCGACGCGGCACGCATTGTGCGCGAGCGCCTGCAGGCGGTCGGGCTGCAGAGTTTTTTGCGCACCACCGGCGGCAAGGGCCTGCACGTGGTGGTGCCGTTGAATCCGCGCCCGGACTGGGATACCGCGAAAGCCTTCGCGCACGCGCTGGCGCGCACGCTCGAACAGGAATCGCCGAAGGACTTCGTGTCCGTCGCGACCAAGAACCGTCGCAAGGGACGCATTTTCGTGGACTACCTGCGCAACGCGCGCGGCTCCACCGCGGTCGCGTCGTATTGCGTGCGGGCGCGACCGGGCGCCGGCGTCGCGACGCCGCTGCGCTGGGAAGAATTGGCGCGCCTCAAATCCGGCGCGCAATACACCTTCGACAACCTCGCGCGCCGGCTGAAGACATTGAAACAGGACCCGTGGCACGACATCGAAGAGGTGCGGCAGGCTTTGCCCGAATCGTAGGGCGAGTCTTGACCCGCCGATGCGAACGGGCGCGTAGGTTGGGTTGACCCGGACCTGTAGGTTGGGCTGAACCCGGACGCAAGTCCGGGGAAAGCCCAACGAGATACGCGATCGATGTTGGGCTTCCGCCGATACAGCCGGCGTCAGCCCAGCCTACGCCTATCACGACACGCAAGGCGCATACCCAGGAGAACCACCATGGCGGCAAGACCCATCTGGAGCGGCACCATCACCTTCGGCCTGCTCAACATCCCCGTGCAACTGATGTCAGGCGAGCGTCACGTCGACCTGCATTTCCGGATGCTCGATTCGCGCAACAACGCGCGCATCCGCTACGAGCGCATCAACGAGGAAACCGGCGAGGAAGTGCCGTGGAAGGAAATCGTCAAGGCCTTCGAATACGACAAGGGCAACTACGTGGTGCTCGACAAGGAGGACTTCGCCAAGGCGGCGCCCGAGTCGACCGAATCGGTGGACATCGAAGCCTTCGTCGACGCGGGTGACATCGGCCCCGAGTATTTCGAAAAACCCTATTACCTCGTGCCCGCCAAGAAGGCGGAAAAGGGCTACGTGCTGCTGCGCGAAACGCTGAAGCGCCTGAAGACGGCGGGCCTGGCGCGGGTGGTGATCCGCACCCGCGAATACCTGTCGCTGGTGCTGCCGCGCGACAACGCATTGCTGCTGATGCTGCTGCGCTATCCGCAGGAAATCGTGGCGGAGGAGGAATACGCCTTTCCGGACAAGAAGCTTTCGGCCTATCGCGTCAGCGAAAAGGAACTCGATATGGCCGAGACGCTGGTGAAATCGATGGTCGGCAAGTGGAAGCCGGGGGAATACCACGACGACTTCCGCGAACGCCTCACCAAGGTGATCGAGGCACGCATCAAGGCCAAGGGCGGAGTGCGCGCACCGTCCGCCGAGGAAGTCGCGATGCCGAAGAACGCCGCCACCAACGTGGTGGACTTCATGTCGCTGCTGCAGAAGAGCATCGACACGCATCAACGTACGCCCGCCAAGGAATCCGGTGCCGCGGCCAAGAAAGGCGGCGGCCACCGCACCGCCTCGCGGCGCAAATCCAGCACGCGCAAGAAGGCCGCCAAGCGGTCTTGAGCACAAAGCGCCCTCTCCCCCGAGCGGCTTTTTCGCTCGGGGGAGAGGGAGGAACAGCATCAGACGCCTTCGCTGCCTTTCTGCGCACCCTGCGCATCCTTCGTCGCCTTCTCCGACGCCACCGCGGTCGCCACGTCGCGCGGATAGCTCCGTGCGCCGACCAGCAACACCACGGCCGCCGCGAGCAGCGCAACCAGCATCACCACGAAGGTCATGTCGAGGTCGCCGCCGCCCGACTGCCCGCCGGCCGCGCCGCCGGAGGTGCCGAAGCCCATGCCGCCACGCCCGCCGAGCAGCGTGGACAGCCATCCGAACAGCGGCGGCGATATGGCTTGCGCGAGGTAGACGATGGTCGAGCGCACGCCTTCCGCGCGGCCCCAGAGGCGCGAATGCATCACGTCCAGCCGCGCCGCATCCACGGGCGGGAACGCGCCGCCCAGGCCGCCCGCCGCGATGAACATGAAAGGCGCCGCCGCGGCGAGGTTCGGCAGCAGCATCGCGGGGATCAGGGCGGCAACCGCCAGGAGATACGCGCCCGCGCCGACCGACATCCGCGCGGAAACGCGGCCCTTCGCGAGCATGCGGTCGGCGAAATAGCCCGTCACCAGCACGCCCGCGATCGCGCCCAGCCCGACCACCACCACGAACGTGCTCGACACCGTCTGCGCCAGGTGGAAATGCGAGCGCATGAACACCACCACGAACGTGCGCAAGCCTGTGAAATAGAAATACCCCAGCGCCGAGGCGACGATCAGCATCCGGTAGGTCGGCAATGACAGCACGTACTTTACCGCCGGCCAGATGCGCATCCGCGCGGGATCCTCGCGCAGGACCAGCGAGTCGATCGGCTCGATGCCCTGGTCGCGCACCACGTCGCGGATCCGTACACCCTTCTGCACCGCCCTGCCCGGCTCTTCCTGCAGGCGCCCGCGGCCACCGCGGCGCGGCTCGGGCAGCCTGCGTGCGATGAAGTACGCAAGTACCAGGCCCAGCACGGCAAGCACGATGAACGGCGCGCGCCACGACAGCGCCGCGACATTGCCCGACATCAGGAAGCCGATCGCGACGCCGATCAGTTCACCGGAAATGATGTAGCCGTAGATGCGACTGCGCTCACTGGCCTTGAAACAGTCGCCGATCAGCGAGGCAATCGCGGGCGAGCCGATCGCCATCACGACGCCGAGCGCGAGCCGCGCCGCGAACAGGGTTTCGTACGACGTCGCCACGCCGCACCAGATCATCGCCAGCGACCACAGCACGATTCCGATCACCAGCAGGTTGCGCCGGTTGAAGCGATCCACCAGGATGCCGAACGGCAGCGTCAACAGCGCGCTGGACGCGACCGTCACCGCGACCAGCAGCCCGACTTCGAGGTTGTTGATGTGCAGCGCCGGCTTGAGCTGCGCGGCCACTGCGCCCAGCGTGGCCTTGTCGGCGGCATCCAGCGCCAGGATGCACGCCAGCATGAGGATGATCCGCAAGCGGGCGCGTCCCCCGGCCAGGTCTTCGAGCGGGCCTTCCACGTTGCGGGACAGCCAAGCCTGCAACGACGTCCGCAACATTGCATGGGTCCGTTTCGATCGCCCTGACGCGCCGCGGGCGCCGCGCGGTGTCATCCATGTTCCGCGCGACGCCCCCGCACACCGGAGGCCGCGTCCTGCGGCGTCCGGCCGATTCCGTTACTTGGGCTTGCTGATCGTGAAGGCCTCGAATCCCGCGCCGACGTCCCAGCCCTTGCCGGTGCCGGTCAACGCCAGCGACACGTTGCCCTTGGTCATCGCCGCCGCATGGGACGAGCCGACCACGCCCGCATGCGCATTGGCCGTGGCGTAGCCGCCCAGCACGTCGTCGATCGTGGTGACGCCACTGAAGTGCCCCACGCCGTTGTCGAGCTGGTATTTGCCGACGGTGAGTCCACCGCCCTTGGCGGTGATATGGACGTCCATCGATTGTCCGTTCGCGCAGGTCACCGTGCCGTTGCCGTCCGCAGTCTGATAGATCACCGACCAGCCGGACAGCGTGAACTTCATCGTGCACTTCATCGTCTGCGCCGCCTGCGCGGTCGAAACGCCTGCCGCAGCGAACGGCGCGAGCGCCAATGCCAGCCACAGTGCTTTCCTTTTCACGACGGTCCTCCTTTTTTATTTTGACCCGCTGGATTATTGCCCCACGCGGCTGAACAAGCCGCAACCCGGCACGAATATCACGACTACGTGAAATGCGCGCGACGGACGCGTGAAAAAACGCATTTTGAAACGATTATGTCAATGCGTATCGCTGCGCACCTGCGCGTGGCTGATCAGCGAGAAAATGAGCGTGCCGCCCACGATGTTTCCGGCCAGCACCGGCCCGAGGTAATGCCCGAACACTTCCGGCCACGGCAGGCGGCCGGCGAACGCCAGGTAGAACACCTCGCCGGCCGAGCCGATCACGTGCACCAGGCTCGCCGCCGCGATCAGCCAGGTCAGGCCGATGATGATCCACATCCGTGCGGATTCCGCGGCCGGCATCAGCCACACCATCGTGGCGATGATCCAGCCGCCCGCCACCGCCTTCACGAACATCGCCGGCACCGGATACGACATCAGCGCCGTGCCCAGCGCGACGATTGCATCATCAAGCTTCGGCGGGAACAGCGGCAGCTTCGCAACGGCCAGCGCGAACAGCGCGATGCCGATGATGTTGGCGACGAACACCAGGCTCCACAACCGCAGCATCAATCCCAGTTTGTTCCAGCTTGGCGCGGAGATCAGCGGCAGCACTACCGTCAGCGTGTTTTCGGTGAACAGTTGCTGGCGTGCCATGATCACGATCACGAACCCGGTGCTGTAGCCCAGCGAAACCACCAGGTGCGCGAACGGCGCCTCCGGCAGGTACGCCTTCAATGCGCCGCTCGCCACCATCGAGAAGCCCATCGAGAGCCCGGCCGCGAGCCCCGACCAGGCCAGCGCGGAAGGCGTGCGCTTCAGTTCCTCCTCGCCGACCGCGCCCACGGCTTCGTACAGAACGGCCGCGCGCGGTGGCATTCTCCGTTCGACCTCGTGACGTTCCTCCTCGTCCAGTGCCGGCGCGTAATGCGACCCCGGCGCCTCGGCACCCGTGTTCGGCGCATCGCCGGGCGGCTGGTTCATGCGGCCTCTTGGGCGGGCGGCTCGCGCTTCTGGACGGTGATGCTGCCGTTGGGTTCCAGGATCGCCATGCCGACCATCTGGATATCCCGGCAACCATGCTTGCGCATCGACGAGACGAAGTTGCTGCGGGGAATCATGCAGCGTTTCAGCACGTCCTCGAACAGCTCGCCATCCCGCGCCAGCAGCACCGGCCGGCCTTGCAGCCAGCGGTCGCCGCGCGCGAAATGGGTGGAAATCCGGGTGCTGATCCAGTCCAGCAACAGCAGTACCGCGACCACGATCAGTCCGCCCTGCAGCGACTTGTCGTTGCCGATCAGCGAAGTGCGCACCGCGCTGCCAAGCACGATCACCACGATCAAGTCGAAGATGCTGAGCTCGCCCAGCGTGTGCTTGCCCGACAACCTGATCAAACCGAACAGCACGAGGTACACGATGACCGCGCGCACCACGAGCTGCCACCATGGCACCCCGAATTCGAACATCCCGTCCATTGCGATGCTCCCGACGTGGTTTGGCGTACTTCAGCCGGTGCGGCGTCAAGCCCCGGTGAACGTCACGCGCGGCCACCGGGCGGCGATCGCTTCGTCCCGCTTGACCGCTTGATCGCCGGTTTCGGCGCGCGGTCCGCCTTGCGGATGTCGCTCTTGCGGGTCGTGCCCTTGCCGCTGTCGCCGGATTTGGTGACGCGCTTGCCGGTGGTCTTCCTTGCGCCGAGGCTGCGGGTTTGCTTCGACGAGGTTTTCGTGAACGCCTGCGCGTCGGTGCGATTGGCTTCGTCTGCCTGTTTCATCGTGAGTCCTCCTTCCCTGGAAATTTCAATCCGAATTGTTGCCATGCTCGCGAAAGCGCGGGTCAAATTTTTCTCGGATCGATTCCGTGTTCAGCATACCTTGCCGTCATTCCGGAGCGGGCCGGAGGCCCGAATCCGGCATCGGTTCGATGTCCAGCGGCGAGCTAACCGATTCCGGGTCCTGCCCGCTACCGCGCGGGCAGCCCCGGAATGACGAGCCGAACAAGAGTTCCTGCGAAACAACTGCTCCAGACCTCGTTGCGCTTTTGCACCTCGCTCACGGGCCCTCATCGAATCGCACCCGCACGCCCAGCATCATGGTGCGTCCAGGCGCCGGTTCGAAGTAGCGGCCGTTGCTGTCGTCGACGATCAGCGAACCGATATAGCGGCGATCCAGGAGGTTGTCGACACGCAGGAACGGCGCGATCGTCGCGCCGCGGCGATGCAGCACGCGGCCGATGTCGAGGCCCACCGTCGCATACCCAGGCGCGGACGCGCTGTCGGCGTCATTGGCCATCACCGCGCTGGACGCGAACACGTTGATGCCCGCGTGCCAGCCGGCCGCGCCTTGCCAGCGCAGCGCGCCATACAACTGGTTGCGCGGCACGCCGGGAATGCGCGCGCCTGGCGCGATCCCGCAGGTCGGCCCGCACGCATCGGTCTGCGCGAAGCGCGCGTCCATCCGCGTCCACGCCAACTGCAGGTCCAGGCCCTTCGCCAGCGGCGTATCCAGCGCGACCTCGAAACCGCGGCGGTGCGCGCGTCCGATGTTTTGGTAGGTCGTGCGGCCGCCGCTGCTGCTGAACACCGCGAGTTCGTCGCGCGTGTTTGACTGGAACAGCGCCACGTCCAGCTTGCCCGCGCCATCCGCCCAGCGCAGCTTGGAACCGATCTCTGCATTGCGCGAACGCGCGGGTTTCAGATCGAATGCCATCCCGGCGCGGCCATCGGCGCGGTACGCCAGCTCGCTGAAGGTCGGCGTTTCGAAGCCGCGCCCGAACGACGCATACAGATGCCAATGCGCATCCGCGCGGAACAGCAATCCGGCGACCGGCGTGGTGGCGCGGTATTCGACGCGGCCGCTGTCGTCGGGATTGCCCGCGGTGACGTACGCATCGACGGTGCCGAACCGCACGGTGCTGTGGCGCACGCCCGCGGTCAGCGACCAGCGCTGCGCGAAATCCCAGGTGCCCTGCGCGTACTGGTCGAAGTCGTACACGTCGTCCTGTTCGTTGCGGCGCAGCGCACCGGCGACGCCGAGCCGGTCGCCCACGAAATTCTCGAAGCCCAGGCGGTGCTGGTCTTCGCGGTCCCAGTTCACGCCCGCGGTGAAGCGCAGCGGACGCGAGAGCCACTCGCCGTGCCAGGACCAGCGCGCATCCACGCCACCGTATTTGGTCGCAAGATCGACCACCCCGCCCGAACTCAGCGGATTCGCCTGCGCGAACACCGGCACCGACAGGAATTGCATGACCGCACGATTGCCGTAATACGCCAGCACCTGCACCTGCGATGCTTCGCCGAGCGGCTGCCGCCACACCACGCCGGCCTGGTCCTGGCGCACGCGCTTGCGGGTGTCGTAGGTCAGCGAACTCGGCGCGGCCTGGCGCGGATCGGCAAGATATTGCGACCAGGTCAGGCCCTGCGGGTCCTGGGCGTGCAGCGATGCCGCATTCAGCAGCAGCGTGACACTGCCGCCCGCGCGGGTGGTCCACGCCAGCTTCGCATTGCCCTTGCTCCGCCGTGCCGCGCTGTGATCACGAAAGCCGGAGGTGCGGAAATGCTCGAGGTCCGCGTTGTAACCGAACGCTCCGGTGCTGCCGCGTGCGTTGGCATCGACATGCAACGCGCCGTAGGGGCCGGCATCGATCCCGAAACGCTGCTCGGGCCAGGGCGTACCGTCGGCCGTGAAAAGCTGGATCACCCCGCCGGAAGAATTTCCGTACAACGCGGAAAACGGACCGCGCAGCACCTCGATCCGATCCGCCGACGACAGGTCGAACGCGGACAACTCGCCCTGCCCGTCCGGCATCGTCGCGGGAATGCCGTCCACGTACAGCCGCACGCCGCGCACGCCGAACGTGCTGCGCGCGCCGAAGCCGCGGATCGAAATCTGCTCGTCCTGCGCGTAGTTTTGCCGATCGCGCGCGAGCACGCCCGGCACGCCGCGCAGCGCTTCGGAAGGGTTGATGCCGGGCTGGTCCGAATCGATCGCATCCAGCGGCACCGCGTTTACCGACGCCGGCACGTCGAACGCACGTTGCGGCGTGCGCGTTGCGGTCACCACCACGGTCGGCAGGGTTTGCGGCGCGGCGGGTGGCTGCGCGGCCAGGGCGGGAACGCCGGCCATCCACGGCAGCAGAAGCAGTAACGCCTGTCCTCGAACCCGGCATCGGAGGGCCGCACCCACGCGCCACGCGCTGACCTGCATCTTCCCTCCTCGAGCGTGGCCGATCCTGCCGCGATGCGAACGCCCAAGCTATTGCGCACGCGGTGACGTACGCGTGAAACATGACCTGCGCGGCAGTGTTGCCGCGAACGTTCGCTACGCGTGCATTCACGTGATATCCGACACTCTCTCACTCCACGCGCAACGGAGGTCATCGCCATGACAGGTCGCGATCGCAAGGATGTGGGACACCCCAAGGACAAGCCTGTCCGCAAGGAATCGGAAGAGGAGCGCAAGCGCCGCAAGCGCCACGAAAGCGACAACCAGGACGAGGCACTCGAGGAGACCTTCCCCGGCAGCGACCCGGTTTCGCCATTCGTGCCCGCAAGGCCACCGAAGGACTGAGCGGAATACCACAGCCTTGTTTCCCGACGAGAATCGTCGCGCACGGAATGACGACAATCGATTGGGACCGTCATTCCGGGGGCTGGTGCGAATGCAGTTCGCGCCAGAACCCGGAATCTGCTTTTCATGAGCAGGGCAGATTCCTGGTTCTGCGCTTCGCGCACCCCCGGAATGACGATGAGTAATTTCGCAACAAGGAGCGCGGCCGGCGATCACCGCTTTCCTGGCGCGGCCGCGCCGTCCAGCGTGTACGCCACCACCGAATCGCCCAGTGGCGTATGGGCGGAACCGTGGCCGCCCGCCAGCACCACGATGTATTGCCTGCCGTCCGCCGAATACGTCATCGGCGTGGCTTGTCCACCGGCGGGCAGTCGTGCCTGCCAGAGTTGCCGGCCGGTGGTTTCGTCATAGGCGCGGATGTAGTCGTCGATCGCACCCGAGTAGAACACCACGCCGCCCGCGGTGATCAGCGGGCCGCCGAATCCCGGCACGCCCATTTCGAACGGAATGGGAACGGTGCCACGATCGCGCGTGGTGTCGTTGCGATGCATCCATGCGATCTTGCCGGTGCGCAGGTTGGCGCCGGCGATGCCGCCCCACGGTGGTTGCTGACACGGTACGCTGAACGGCGACACGAACGGCTGCATCGCGATCGCGTAGGGCGCGCCATAGTTCTCGTTGAAGTGTTCCTTCTTGCCGTTGGTGAGCACGTTCTTGGTGGGATTGGGCCGCGGCACCAACTGGAACTCGTACGCGAAATGCACCGGCGTGCCGATCATCACCTGCCGCACCGGATCGACCGCGATGCCACCCCAGTCGAACACGCCGAGGATCGATGGATACACGATGGTCTTGTGCATCGAGTTGGGCGTGTACAGCCCTTCGTAGGTTGCCGACTTGAACTGGATGCGGCACCACAACTGGTCGAACGGCGACGCGCCCCACATGTCGGCGCCGGTAAGCGGGCTGGGCGTGAAGCTCAACGAGGATTTCGGCTGCACCGGCGACACGCGGATGCCGTGCACATCGCTGCGGGTCGGCACGGAAACCTGCGTAACCGGCAGGATGGGTTTTCCTGTGCGGCGGTCGAGCACGTACACGTCGCCCTGCTTGGTCGGTTGCACCAGCGCCGGCACCGTCGCGCCGTCGATCGTGAGGTCGACCAGCGTCGGCTGCGCAGGCATGTCGCGGTCCCACATGTCGTGGTGTACGCCCTGGAATGACCAGATCTCGTGGCCGTCGGCGAGGCTGAGTGCCACCACCGAACTGGAATATTTCTCGACCGCCGGGCTGCGGTCCATGTCCAGCTCGTCGGGCGACTGGTTGCCGAGCGGCACGTACACCATCCTGAGTTTTTCATCGACCGAGAGCGGCGCCCAGCCGGGCGGCGTGTTGGGCGTGTAGTGTTCGCCCGGTTTCAACGGCGCGTTGGGATCGGGTTTGCCCATGTCCCAGTGCCAGGCCAGCTTGCCGGTTCCGACGTCGAACGCGCGGATCACGCCGGAGGGGTTGTGCACCGAGTTGTTGTCGTTGATCGATGCGCCTACCACGATGAGTTTGCGGGTTACCACCGGCGGCGACGTTTCCATGTAATAGCCGGGCTTGATCGTGCCCATGTTCACGGCCAGGTTCACCTGGCCATCGTTGCCGAAGCCGGTGCAGGGCTTGCCGGTTTTCGCATCGACTTCGATCAGCCGCGCATCGATGGTGGCCAGCACCAGGCGCTGCGCGCACATCGCGGTGACCGGCGCCGGCGCGGCGGTCGACGCTGCGGCGGGCATGGCCGATGTCGATGAGGCTGCCGGGGCATTCGTCGCGATCGTGGGCGGCGCGACCGGCGCGGGGATCGTCGCCGAGTGGTAGCCGAGGCCGCGGCAGGTCAGGTGCTGGTTGTCGTGGCTGTACTTGATGTGCGGATCGTAGTTCCAGAGTTGCTTTCCGGTTGCGGCATCCAGCGCAATGACGTGGTCATGGGTGGTGCACACGTACAAGGTGCCGCCGACTTCGAGCGGGGTGTCTTCGGAGGTGCTTTCCTCGGGGTCGTTCGGCCCGGTTTTCTTCTCGCCGGTGTGATACGTCCACACCAGTTTCAGGGCGTGTACGTTGCCGGTCGTGATCTGCTTCAACGAGGAGTAGCGTTCGCCGTAACCGTTGCCGCCATAGGCGGTCCAGTTCGCACCCGGCGCTGCGGACGCGGTCGGCGTGGCCGCCGCCGTCGCACTCGGCAGCGAACCGCCGATTCCGAACGGATCGTGGCCCAGCGACACCAAGCCCAGCACCAGCGCGAGGCACACCGTCACCGCCAGCGCGCCGCGCGCGCCGAACCAGCCGCGTGCACGCAGCGTGCCCGGTTCCGGACGCAACGCCCAGTCGATCCATGGCATCAACAGCCACAGCCCGAACAGGCTGAACAGCGCGTAGCGCGGCAGCAGCGCCCAGCGATCCAGGCCGACTTCGAACCACGCCCAGATCAGGGTGAGGATCAGCAGCAGTGCGTACACACCGAGCGCGGCGCGCCGTCGCAGGATCAACAGCACGCCGCTGATCATCCAGCCCGCGCCGAGGCCGATGTACGCCAGCGTTCCGCCGAGCAGCGCCAGCCAGACGCCGCCGGCGAGCAGCAGCGTTCCGAAGATCGCCAGGAAATAACCCGTGATGATTGCGAACATTTTCTTTCTCCATCAGCTGTCATTCCCGCGAAAGCGGGAATCCAGTGCCGTTATCGAGAGCAAAGACACTGGATTCCGGGTTCCGCCGCGATGAAGCTGCGGCGGCCCCGGAATGACGAGAAAATTTTCGGGCGCGCGTTACCGCGACGCCGCCGCGTTCTGCGGCAACGCATACACCATCAGATCGTCGCCCGGTTTCGTGCCCAATCCGCCGTGGCCGCCCGCGGCGATCGCGACGTATTGCTTGCCGTTGGAGAGATAAGTCATCGGCGTGGCCTGCCCGCCGGCCGGCAGGCGCGCCTGCCACAGCAGCTTGCCGGTGCGTTCGTCGAAGGCGCGGATGAAATCGTCCGCGGTGGCGCCGATGAAGATCAGCCCGCCCGCGGTGATCATGTTGCCACCGATGTTGAACACGCCGGTCTGCATCGGAAAGTTGAACGGGATGTGCCAGGGGCCGTTGTCGCGGGTGGTGCCGAGCGGACGCTCCCACACGATCTTGCGCGTCACCAGATCGACCGCAACCAGCTCGCCCCACGGCGGCGGATTGCACGGTATCCACCACGGGTTCATCCAGGGCTCGACGCTTCCGACGTAAGGCGTGCCGTACATCGTCGCGAGATTGCTCTTGGTTTTCGGCGGCGGCTTGCTGTGATCGGTCCAGGGTTTCACCCAACCTTTCTGCTCGGCCTTCTCGCGCGGGATCAGCGTCACCATGAATGGAATGTCATTGGTGTTCGCGGCCAGCAGCAGGTTGTGCGGATCGATCGACGCGCCCATCCAGTCGATCACGCCGTCGTAGGCCGGATACACCAGCGTCTTCTCCGCCTGCGGCGGCGTGAAGTGGCCTTCGTAGTGCGCCTGTTTGAACTGGATGTGGCACATCATCTGGTCGATCGGCGTGCCGCCCCACAGTTGCGATTCCTTCAGCACCGCCGGGGTCAGCGAAGGCATGCCGGCCGAAAAAGGCTGGGTCGGCGAGATGCGGTCGCCCGTCAGCACGTCGGTCGGCACTTTTTCTTCGACGACCTTCGCGATCGGCTGACCGGTTTCGCGATTCAGCATGAACAACTGCCCGCGCTTGGTGGTTTGCACCAGCGCCGGAATCGTGAAACCGTTCGGGCCCGGCAGGTCCACCAGGGAGGGACCGATCGGAACGTCGAAATCCCAGAGATCATGGTGCACCGTCTGGAAGTGCCAGCGCGGCGCGCCGGTTTCGTAATCGAGCGCCACCACCGAACTCGAATACTCGTCGTCGAACGGGCGCCGACGGCCGCCGTAGTAGTCCGGCGTCGCATTGCCCAGCGGCAGGTACACGAGTCCAAGCTTCGGATCGGCCGTGTACGCACCCCACGCGTTGGGTGTGCCACGCGTCAGTTGCGTGCCGGGCGGAAGGTCCGATGCGTGCACGACCTGATGGCCCGCCGGCCGGCCGAGGTCCCACGCCCAGATCAATTTCCCGCTGACCGGATCGAACGCGCGCACCGCGCCCGACGGTTCGTTCTCGGCCATGTTGTCGCGGATCCAGCCGCCGGTGATCAGGCGATTGCCGATCACCAGCGGTTGCGAGGTGATGAATTCGAAGCCCGGCGCGACATTGCCGAGGTACTGGGTCAGCGAGATATAGCCGCCGTTGCCGAAGTCCGCGCACAGCTTCCCGGTCTCAGCATTCAGCGCGAACATCCGCGCATCGCCGGTCGGCGCGATGATCCGGCGCGGACACGGCGTATTGGTGCCGGGTGGTGCCGCGTAATACGCCACGCCCCGGCACGAGTGGTAGATGTCCGCCTTCTCGTTGTCGTGCGGATCGAACTTCCACTTCATGTTGCCGGTGGCGCCGTCGAACGCCTCGACCCAGTGGTGCCCGGTGCAGAGATACAGCGTGCCGTTCACCGCGATCGGCGTGGCCTCGAAATTGAATTCCTTGCCGCTGCCGCCACCACCGCTGTTCTCGCCGGGTTTCGGCATGTCGCCGGTCTTCGCGTGCCACGCGAGCTTCAAGTCGGAAACGTCCCGGGTGTCGATCTGCGTCAGCGGTGAAAAACGGTCGCCGCGCGCGGTGCGTCCGTAGTAGATCCAGTCGCCGTTGCCCACCAGCGGAGTGGGCGCGGCGGGGAGATTGCGCGCCACCATCGTGCCGTGGATGCCGCGCGGCACGAACCACGGCACCGTGCACACCACGATGCCCGCGACCACCACCGCACCGACGGCCCATGCGCCCCAGCGTTCGTCGAGCCGGTGCGACACCCACGGCATGAGCAGGTAGATGCCGACCGCGATCGGCAGCCACAGCCGCGGCGCGAGGCCGAAGCGTTCGAACCCGACCTCCACCACCGCCCACACCAGCGTGCCCAGCAGCACGATGAAGTACAGCCACAGCGACCAGCCGCGCATGAACATCAGGCCGAGCCCGGTGAACGCGAGGCCGATGCCGACCAGCAGGTAATACGGCGTGCCGCCAAGGGTGAGCAGATAGACGCCGCCGATCAAGAAGAACAGGCCAAGGATCAGCAACACCACCCCGATGGTAATCGGGCCCCAGTAGCGGCGCGGCGGCGCGGCGTCCGAATGCCTGGTGTTCATGGCTTCGCTCCTTCAAGGCCCGAAGTAAATCTGCGCGCGCACCTCGAACACGCGGGGATCGACCGGTGCGACATACAGGTTCGCGGGACTTTGGTCGGCGTGCGCCCACACGTAGTCCGCCATTACCTTGAGGTTCTTGAAGTACCAGTTGAGGCCGACCGTCCAGTCGTGTTCGTGGCCGCCCTGCACGATCCCGTCACCCAGATCGAGTTCGCTGTAGCGCGCGGCCAGTTCCAGCGCGCCGTACTTGTGCGCGGGTTTGGGCAAACCGAATTCGCCGTCCTTGTAGGTGCGCGGCGTGTCGCCGGTGAGCATCCACGCGCCGAACGCGTACCAGCCGTGGCCGCGGAATTCCGGCAAGCCGTTGTCGCGGTGCGCCGCGACCGCCAGGTATTCCCCCTGCGCGTAGAACGGTCCGCCCATGAAGCCGAGTTCCAGGCCCGCGCGGTCGACCGATTGGGTGAACGGCAGCGCGTGCGTATCCACCAGGTAGGTCTTGGTCAGGCTGGCTTCGGGCGCAGTGTAGAAATGCGCCATGTGGTCGCTCGGGCGTTCGCGTGAAACCGCGAGGCCGATGTGGACGACTTCCTTTTTCCGCTTGACCGGATTGAACACGACGCGCGCGGACGTCGTGTGGCCCGGATATTTGCCGTCGAGGTTGGAACCCCAGAAATACTGCACCTGGAACAGCCAGTGCTTCAGCCCGCCGTAGCTCCAGTCGGCGCCAATGCGGCGATCCTCGAAGATCGCCTGGTCGGCCAGGCCGGGCGTGAGGAACGTCCACGTTTGCGCGCCCTCCACCGGCTCCCAGCCGACCTGCGTGCGCAATTGCCCAACGCGGAAATCGCCGAACTTCTTCGAGCTGTATTTGATGTAGTTGTCGGTCCAGCTCCGGTTCCAGTCGTAGCCGGCGTCGATCTCGAAGCCGTTCGCCCATTTCGCGTAGACGTCGAACTCCTTGCGGTACCAGGTGTGCGCATCGTCGAACAGCGGCGCGCCGGTCGCGCGACCGACCGGGTTGTTCGAGAACTCATTGAAGTCGTATTGGTACACGCCTTCGACGCCGAATTTTGAACCGGATGGCGAGTCGTATTCGGTGGGCACGCCAAACAGGTTCGGCGTTTGTGCGGCCAATGCCGGCGCACAGCACGCCAGCAATCCGATGCAAATCAATCCGGATTTCATTGCGTCGTTCCTCCATGAACGTCTTTGCGAACACGCCACCCGACTGCACGTCCGGCATTCCCGGCGCCGTCATTCCCGCGCAAGCGGCGCCTCCAATGCCGTCATTCCCGCGAAGGCGGGAATCCAGTGGCTTGGGACCGACATCCATGCCGGCCCGTCCCTCGGTCGCGGGATCCTCGCCATCTCGGCGTGTTCGCGAGCACGCGGCGCCGTTTCACGTGATCGTTGCTACGCGGCTCATGCGCTCGCCCGCATTCGGGAGGCTATCCGCGATTCTGGGACGCGCGCGGTGAAGAACCTGTCAACCATATGCACCGCAGCGCGATCGGCGGAAGCTTCGCTCGTCACCCCCGGCGACGCGGAGAGCGGCCGAGGACGGCCGCTCTTGGGGAACACCTTTGCAGGTTGGGCTGAACAAGGTGAAGCCCAACGACAAGGCATGCGACCGGCATGTTGGGCTTCGCATTCGCTGAGCCCAACCTGGGCCTGCCGTGGCAAACCGATTCCGGATCGCCGCTGCGCGGCGTCCGGATCACCAGCAAAATTAATTTTGGCGTCGATTCCTCACCGCTACCGAGGCGCACTGGCGAGCGTGCTGCGCAGCTTGGCGACGTCGCCCTTGGACACTGCGCCGCCGCGATTGCCCCAGGCATTGCGGATGTAGGTGGTCAGCGCCGCAACTTCGGCGTCGTCGAGCTTGGCGTCGAACGCGGGCATCATCAGTCCGCTTGGCTTGGCGCTGGTGGCGGGCGAGCGCGCGCCCTGCAGGATCACCGCGATCAGCAGGTCGGGCTTGGCCGCCTGCACCGCGGAACTCGCGCGCAGCGGCGGGAAGGCATTGGGCACGCCGGCGCCGTTGTTCATGTGGCAGCCGGCGCAGTCGTCGACGTACAGCGCCGCGCCGGTGCGCATGATGTCGTTGCCGGGTTCGTTCGGGGTTTCCGGTTGCGGGCCTTCCAGCGATTTCAGGTAGGTGGCCATCGCTTCGAGGTCGCGCTGCTTCAGGTATTGCGTGGACGCCTCCACCACTTCCGCCATCGGGCCCGCGGCGGTGGCGTAGCGGTTCGACCCGGTGGCGAGGTATTCGACGATGTCCTCGCGCGTCCAGCCGCTCAGGCCGTCGCGCTCGCCCGCTCCGAGGTTGGGCGCGAACACGTGTTCGGCCATGCCGCCCTGCATCGGGTGGCTGGTGTCGGCGTGGCCCAGCATGTTCTTGTCGCTGTGGCAGGCGCCGCAATGGCCCAGGCCTTCCACCAGGTACGCGCCGCGGTTCCATTCCGCCGAACGTTTCGGATCGGGCTGGAACTGTTTCGCGTCGAGGTACATTTTGTCCCACACCGCCAGCATGCTGCGCATGCTGAAGGGCCAGCCGAGTTCGGGCGGCCGGTTCACCTGGCGCACCGGCTTCACGTCGTCGAGGTACGCCTTGATCGCATCCACGTCGCCGCGGGTCACGTGCGTGAACCACGGATACGGAAACGCGGGATACAGCCGCTCGCCCTTCTGGTTGATGCCTTCGTGCATCGCGCGCCAGAAGTCGTCCTCGCTCCACGCGCCGATGCCGGTGTCGGGATCGGGCGTGATGTTGGTCGAATACACGATGCCGAACGGCGTGGGCACGGGACGCCCGCCCGCGTACGGCTTGCCGCCCGGCGCGGTATGGCACGATTCGCAATCGCCCGCGCGCG
>JBQCCP010000071.1:0-8323 GCA_051962095.1 Rhodanobacteraceae bacterium | reverse complement strand
CGCGGCACCCAGCACCGCCGCCAGCACCACCAGCTTGCGGGTGCGGGGATACTGGCGCGTGGCGCGCTGGGCCAGCGCCATCATCGCCATGATGCCGCCTTCGCCCTTGTTGTCGGCGCGCATGATGAAGGTGACGTACTTCAGCGCCACCACGATCAGCAGCGTCCACAGCACCAGCGACAGCACGCCGAGTACGTTGAAGACCGTCACGGGCATGCCGTGCTGGTCGCTGAAGGCCTCGCTGAAGGTGTACAGCGGGCTCGTGCCGAGATCGCCGAACACCACGCCGATCGCGCCGACCACCATCACGTGCAGGGCTTTCTTGCCCGCATCGATGGGTGCTTCGGCGGCCGCCTTGTCCATCACCGTCCGAGCGCCGCGCGCAGGGCCTTGCGGATGATCGCCTCGGCGTCGTCGCCCTCGGCGCATGAAGCCGCGGCCAGGCGCGCGGCCTCGGCGGGCTTGTAGCCAAGTTGCTGCAGCGCGGCCTCGGCCTCGCTGCGCGGATCGCGCGCGACCGGCGCCGCGCCGAACGGCGCGGACACGACGGCATTGCCGATGCGGTCGCGCAACTCCACCACGATCCGTTCGGCGGTCTTCTTGCCGATGCCGGGAATGCGGGTCAGCGCCGTCACGTCGCCGGCCTGCACCAGCCGCGCGAACTCCGTGGTCGATACGCCCGACAATACCGCCAGCGCGATGCGCGCGCCGATGCCGGAAACCTTCTGCAGGTCGCGGAACAGGTTGCGTTCATCGTCGCGCAGGAAACCGTACAGCGCGACCGTGTCTTCCTTGTGCGCGTAGTGGGTCAGCAGGATCACTTCCTTGCCGGTATCGGGCAAGTCGTACAGCGTGGACATCGGCACTTCCAGCTCGTAGCCGACGCCGCCGGTTTCGACGAGCACCCACGGAGGGCGCTTGGCGACGAGCGTTCCGCGCAGGCGGCCGATCATCGCCGGCGTCCCCATGCGGCAATGGAAATGCCGGTACGCGCTTCGCTGGCGCGCAGGTGCGCGTGGGTTATCGCGATCGCCAGCGCGTCGGCTGCGTCGGCCTGCAGCGGTTCGCGCGTGTTGAGCAGGATGCCGACCATGTGCTGCACCTGTTCCTTGCCGGCGTGACCCTTGCCGACCACCGCCTGCTTGATCGAGTTGGGCGCGTATTCATGCACGGCAAGACCGCGCCCGACCGCCGCGCAGATCGCGGCGCCACGCGCCTGTCCGAGCTTCAGCGCGGAGTCGGCGTTCTTCGCCATGAATACGCGTTCGATCGCGGCTTCCGCCGGTGCGTGCGCATCGATGATGTCCGAGAGTTCGTCGTAGATGCGCTTCAGCCGCAACGGGAACGTCTCCTCGCCGGCCACCTGCAGCGTCGCGCGGAACACGCAACGCAGCTTGCCCGTGGCATCGGCCTCGATGATACCGACGCCGGTGCGCTGGCTGCCGGGGTCGATGCCGAGGATGCGCAGCGGCTGCGCCGAATCCACGATCAACCCGCCGGAAGATCCGCGTTGGAATGCACGTGCTGGACGTCGTCGAGTTCGTCCAGCCGCGCGAGCAGACCCTGAACCACCTCCACCTGATCGGCCGCGACCGGCACGTCCAGTTCGGCGCGCCGGGTCACTTCGGCGTGGTCGGGTTTCAGCCCGGCCTTCTCCATCGCCGCACGCACGACCTCGAACGATTCGGGTGTCGTGATCACGTCGATCTGGCCGTCTTCCGGCCACACCTTCACGTCTTCCGCGCCGGCTTCGATCGCGGCGTCGGTGATTTTTTCCTCGTCCGCGCCGCCGGCGTACGACAGCACGCCGATCTTCTTGAACAGGTACGCGACCGAACCATCGGTGCCGAGATTGCCGCCGAATTTGGTAAAGGCGTGGCGCACGTCGGAAATCGTGCGCTGGCGATTGTCGGTGAGGCACTCGACCAGCACCGCGACGCCGCCCGGTGCGTAACCTTCGAAGTGCAGCGCCTCGTAGGTGACACCTTCCAGCTCGCCGGTGGCCTTCTTGATTGCGCGCTCGATGTTGTCCTTCGGCATCGACGCGGCGATCGCCTTGTCCACCGCGGTGCGCAACGATGCGTTGCCGTTGACATCGCCGCCGCCGGCGCGCGCGGCCACCATGATTTCGCGCACCAGCTTGGTGAACACCTGGCCGCGCTTGGCATCCTGCGCGTTCTTGCGGCCGGCGATGGATGGACCACGTCCCATGGGCAATACCGTTTGAGCTGAAAGGTGGAAAGTCTAGGGAAACACCACGTGCGCTGCCAGAACGCGCGCATGGAGCCCAGTCGGCGCCGCTGTTCTCCCTCTCCCCCGAGCGCTTCTACCCGGGGGAGAGGGTCGGGGTGAGGGCGCGGGGCCTGTCCGAGATAGGCGCTCGCTTACGTTGAGGTCTCCCCCTCATCCCAGCCCTCTCCCCAAACGAGAAGCCATTTGGGGGAGAGGGAGTGTGTTCATGTCTCGCGCTCGGTGTTCGCATTCCCGAGTCTCGGGTTTCAAGTCACGCTTTTCCGGTCCCCGGTCCCTGATCCCGCACCTGCACATGCAGTTCAGCCAGTTGCTTCGGATCAACCGTGCTGGGCGCATCGGTCATCAAATCCTGCGCGCTGGTGGTCTTGGGGAACGCGATCACGTCCCGGATGGCGTCGGTGCCGCCGATCAGCATCGCGAGCCGGTCGATGCCGAAGGCGATCCCGCCGTGCGGCGGCGCCCCCATCTTCAGCGCGTCGAGCAGGAAACCGAACTTCGCGCGCGCCTCGTCCTCGCCGATGCCGAGCAGGCGGAATACCGCGCTCTGCATCTCCGGGCGATGGATGCGGATCGAACCGCCGCCGATCTCGGCGCCGTTCAGCACCATGTCGTAGCCGCGGCTGACTGCGTGCGCGGGATCGGCCGCGAGCGCCGCGGCGTCATCGACCTTCGGCGCGGTGAACGGGTGGTGCAACGCGACGTAGCGCTGCTCGGCTTCGTCATATTCGAACATCGGGAAGTCGGTGACCCACAGCGGCTTCCAGCTTTTCGCGTGCGGACCACGGTCCTGTGCGATCTTGAGCCGCAGCGCGCCCATGAAGGTGCTGACGGTTGTCCATTTGCCGGCGCCGAACAGCAGCGCGTCACCATTGTGCGCGCCGGTCTTTTGAAGAATGGCTGCAAGCGTCGCCGCATCCAGGAACTTCGCGACGGGTGATTGCACGCCTTCCAGCCCGTTCGCGGCCTCGGTGACTTTCAGCCATGCCAGACCCTTGGCGCCGAACTTCGCCGCGTGCGCGGCGTAGTCGTCGAGCTGCTTGCGCGAGAGATCAGCGCCGCCGGGTACACGCAGCGCGGCAACCCGTCCGTCTGGATCATTCGCCGGCCAGGAAAAGACTTTGAACTCGAGATGCTTCACCGCATCGGCGATGTCGACCAATTCCGAGTCGATGCGCAAATCCGGCTTGTCGGAACCATAGCGCGTCATCGCCTCCGCCCACGTCATGCGCGGGAACGGATCGGCCAATTCTATGCCGCCGACTTCGCGGAACACGTCGCGGATCAGCTTCTCGACCGTGTCCTGCACGTCGCGTTCCTCGACGAATGCGAACTCCATGTCGAGCTGGGTGAATTCCGGCTGGCGATCGGCGCGCAAGTCCTCGTCGCGGAAGCAGCGCGCGATCTGGTAATAGCGATCGAAGCCCGCGATCATCAAAAGCTGCTTGAACAACTGCGGCGACTGCGGCAATGCGTAGAACTGGCCCGCATGCACCCGCGAGGGCACGAGGTAGTCGCGCGCACCCTCGGGCGTGGCCTTGGTGAGGATCGGCGTTTCGATGTCCTGGAAGCCGCGTGCGTCCAGCCAGCGGCGCAGAGCCTGCACCAGCCTGATGCGGGTGCGCATCACCTTCTGCATTTCGGGGCGGCGCAGGTCGAGGTAGCGGTATTTCAGCCGCATTTCCTCATTGGGATTTTCATGCAGCGCGAATGGCAGGTCGCGCGCCGCGTTCAGCAGCTCGATCGATTCGGCGACCACTTCGTAACGGCCAGTGGGAATCTTCTCGTTGATGTTCGAGCGCACCCGCACCTTGCCGGTGACACGCAGGCAATCTTCGTAACCGACCTTCGACGCGATCGCAAACACGTCCGCGCTATCGGGATCGGCCACGATCTGCACGATGCCTTCGTGGTCGCGCAGGTCGATGAACACCACGCCGCCGTGGTCGCGGCGCGCGTCCGCCCACCCGCACAAGGTGACGGATTGGCCGACCTCGGCTTCCCCGATCAGACCGCAATAATGGCTACGCATCGCCCGCTGCACTCAAGATCGCCCGCCCGCGGCAGGCCAAACCGGAAATGCTAAGCGCCGCGATGCTGCGGCGCAATGCGCATCGCGAAACCAGGCCGAAGTCAAGCCGGATCGCGTTCCTGCGAGCGCGCCCGCAGCAGCATCTTGTCGGCACGCCGCAGGGTTGATTCCAGCGGTTCGTCGGTTTCGCGCAACGCCCAGCCGATCGAGAACACCGCCGGCATCCCGTCGCGCGACGCCATCGCCAGACGTTCGGCCAGTTCGCGCACGCCGTGTTCGGTGGTGTGCGGCATCACGATCGCGAATTCATCACCGCCCAGCCGGACCACGACGTCGCCGGCACCGGCGGTGGTGTCGAGCAGGCGGGCCATTTCGCGCAGCACTTCGTCGCCGCGATCGCGGCCTTCGCTGGCATTCAACTGCCGGAAATAGTCGATGTCCACCACCACGCAACCCCAGACCTGGCCGTGGGTGGCCTGCATCGCGAACAGTTCCAGGAAACGCCGCGTGCGGCAGCCGGTCAACGCGTCGCGCTGGTTCTGGTCGCGCAGGCGCAATTCGTAGCGGTGCCGCAAGGTTACGTCCTGGGCGCTGCCCAGCACGTAAGGCGTCGGTTCGGCGTCGGGATAGCAGATGAACTGGTATTGCCACACGCGCCGTTCGCCGTTGCGCGATACCAGGCGCAGCACGCCGCCGTCGCGCCGCAGGCTGCGGATGCGATCGGCGTAGTCGGCCCAGTTGGCGTCCGCCTCGTCGGCGACAAAGTCGGCCAGCGGACGGCCGACCATCTCCTCGCGGCTGTAGCCGAGCGCCTGCGCCATCGTGGCATTGACCCGCAGCAGCCGCCCGTCCAGATCGTGCATCCAGACCAGTGCGAAGCCGGATTCCAGCAGATCATCGTAACGGCTCGCGCATTCGCGCAGCGCCTGCCGGGAGGTGTTCTCCGCCGACAGGTCGCGCACCAGCATCATGCGCGCCGGAACTTCGGCGTGCGGAAGGTTGCCGACGTCGGTCAACACGTCGAAGTGCTCGCCGTCGGCGCGCCGATGCTGCCAGGCGACGCTGCCCGGCGGCACCGCGCGCCCGCCGTCGCGCAGGTAGGTGCGCAGGCGCTCGGCTTCGCCCGGCGCGAACAGGTCGGACGCATGCAACTGTTGGAAGCGTTGGCGCGGATAACCGTAGCACTGTTCGGCCGCGGCATTGGCGCTCAGGATCCGCAGGTCGGAACTGGCAAACACCACGACCGGCAGCGGATTCAGGTCGAACCAAACGCGCGTTTCGTCCGCGCGGCGACGCGTCAGCTTCTGCAATTCCAGTTCGTCGGTGATGTCGCGCGCGGCGCCGACCAGGCCGGACACGCGTCCGCGCGTGTCGTGCAGCGGGCGCTTGGAAACCAGGAAGCTGCGTTCACCCGAGGCGGTCGGTTGCACTTCCCGGAACATCGTGGGCAGGTCGCGATCCAGGCACACGCGGTCGTTTTCCTCCCACGCAAGCGCCTCGGCGCCCGGCTGCAATTCGCTGTCGCGGCGCCCCAGCACGTCCGCCGGGCAGCGCCCGATCAGCGCCGCGGCCGCGTCGTTGACGAACCGGTAGCGTTGCTCGCCGTCCTTGACGAACACCGGGTTGTCGCCCTGCTCGCAGAGTACGTGCGTCAGTTCGGCGAGGCGACGCAGGCTGCCCAGCATCCAGACCAGCAGGACGCCCGAACCGGCCAGCGCGCACAGGCCGGCGATGCGCAGCAGCAGCGCCACGTTGCCCGTCTGCATCACTTCCCTGCCGGTGGTCGCGAGCACGGCCAGCACCCCCGCCGGAACCACCAGCAGGCCGAGGCCGCACCAGCCGAACCAGCGCAGCGAAGCGTGCCCACCGGGAATGGCTTCCAGTACGCCGAATTTTCCCCTGTGTTTCGCCACAACGTCCCCTCGACGCATGCTCGCGCGCCGCAAACTGGCGGCGCGCCCACGCCGGAAGTGCAAGAGGCGTGCTCACGCCTGCACGGGCCGTGCCGGCGTCACAGTTGTTGACCCGCCGGCCGGCCGTTTATTGACGGGAGTCTCACTTACCGTGCGATCGTCCCTGATCGCTGCTTCTCCAAACCCCATCGGAGCTTGCCGACTTCTTGCGCAACCAACACCAGAACGCCCTTCCATGGCCTGACTTTCAAACGCTATTGCGATCATCCCTGATCGCTGCTTTAGCGAACGTCACCGCATTCTTGAGGCTTCTCGCACAATCAGCACCAGAACGCCCTTCCATGGGCTGACTTTTCACAACAGCTGGTCTCCCGAGACATCAGGCGCGCATCAAGGTCGATTTTCCGAACAGGCTTTCCACCAGGTCCACCACCAGCTCGGCGGTGCGATTGTGTTCGTCCAGTGCCGGGTTCAGTTCCA
Source organism: Rhodanobacteraceae bacterium (assembly GCA_051962095.1). Classification (GTDB taxonomy): domain Bacteria; phylum Pseudomonadota; class Gammaproteobacteria; order Xanthomonadales; family Rhodanobacteraceae; genus 66-474. The sequence goes on along the minus strand of JBQCCP010000071.1, from coordinate 1,648 downwards.
TGATGTCGAGCGACGCGGCCAGTCCGGTGTCGGCGATCATTTCCATGCACAACTGCGCCTCGCGGTAGGTCGGGCCGCCCGGCACCGTGGTGCCGACCGCCGGCGCGATCGAGGGGTCCAGGAAATCCACGTCGAAGCTGACGTGCAGGTGCGTGTTTTCATCCAGGCCGCCCAGCGCTTCCTGCATCACGCGACGCATGCCGTGCTCGTCGATGTAACGCATGTCGAAGATCTCGAGGCCGGCGTCGTGCACCAGCCTCTTCTCGTTGGGATCGACCGAGCGGATGCCGATCTGGCGCACCGCGCCGGCAGGCAAGGCCGGTGTCGCACCGCCCATCTCCGCCAACTCGCGCGGACCGAAGCCACACAGGCACGCCACCGGCATCCCGTGGATGTTGCCCGATGGCGTGATCTCGGCGGTGTTGAAATCCGCGTGCGCATCCAGCCACAGCACCCGCAGCTTGCGACCCGCATTGCGGCAATGCCGCGCCACCGCGCCGATCGAGCCGATCGCAAGGCAATGATCGCCGCCCAGCATGATCGGCATACGGCCCGCCGCGAGTTCCGCGGCCTCCGCCTCCAGCACCGCGCGGTTCCACGCCACGACTTCGGCGAAGTGCCGGTAGCCGTCGCGCGGCGGCTGCCAGGGATTGATCGGGCCCACGAGGTTGCCGCGATCGACCACGTCCAGCCCGCGGCCGGCGAGCGCCTGCGGCAAGCCTGCGACGCGCAGTGCTTCCGGGCCCATCGATGCACCGCGCGAACCCGCGCCGATGTCGGTGGGCACACCGAACAGGGAAACCGCTTTCGTTGGGCTCGCCACGCGCCGTCACCTTGTGGTTGTGCGAAACACGAAAGCATAGCCCGCAGGCGCGCGCGGGACCACCGGTGCTAGGTCACGGGGATGGCGGCGTCCAGCACGTCCACCAACGCGGCGACCGCGAACGTGGCGCCCGCGCGTTCGCGACAGGGTGCGCGGCCGGACAGCAGACGGTCCAGTTCGCGCGCGGCATCGCCCACTGCGTCCAGGCCATAGCAGGGCGCCGAGCCGGAAAGCTTGTGCGCGACGTCGCGCAGGCGCAGCCAAGGCGCTTCATCGCCGCCGTCCAGGCATTCGTTCCAGGCGGCGGAGAGCGCGGCGCGGCGGCCCGGCAATTCCTGCATGAAATGCCGGCGCAATGCCTCGATCTGCGCCTGGAACTCCAGTTCGCGGGGATCCGATTCCACGCCCATCGCTTGCCTCGCCACATCGCCATTTGGTGCGACAGTCTGACTCGAACAGAGCGTCTAAGCGCATGATCCTACAGGCTGTCATGTGCTCGGTTCGGGAAATGTACGCACAAAGTTACGCACAGTTCGCGTCACTGACCCCACCATCAGGGTGGGCCAATGATCATAGCGGTTTCAAACGCGCCGACTAGGGTCCGGCCGCGTTTACCATGAGCACCAAGGCGCGCGTGGACGCCGCTTGGAATTGGACATTCCGGCCCGGGTGGCTTCGCGGCGTTGCTGTAGGTGGCGTTGTCGAAGTTCCAGTTGGCTTTGCACTCTCGGTTGTCGAACCGAAGCACGCATCGTCGACCAAGCGAGCCCGGAGATAGTACGGAAAACCGCGCTGCGAATCAGCGGGGGCCTGCGGCCTTCTATC
>JBQCCP010000070.1:0-23860 GCA_051962095.1 Rhodanobacteraceae bacterium | reverse complement strand
GCCGACGAATTGCTGAAGCAACTGCCCGGAAAATCGGTGCGGCGGTTGGTGTACGTGTCGTGCCATCCCGGATCGCTCGCGCGCGATGCCGGCACGCTGGTGCGTGAACACGGGTTCCGGCTGGAAGCCGCGGGCGTGATGGACATGTTTCCGCACACCGCGCACGTGGAGTCGATCGCGCTGTTCGAAAGGTGATCGAATCCGGCACGATGCCTTATGATCGTCCATTCTGCCGATGCGCCACGAAATCATTGCTGTATGTTGATCATCGGAATCGAAGGCAAGCAGCTCGCCGAACACGAACACGCTCGCCTGCTGGCGCCCGAAGTGAGTGGCGCGATCCTGTTCGCCCGCAATTACGCCGATCGTGCGCAGTTGCAGGTGCTGGTCGATTCGATTCGCGGTCTGCGCGGCGACGATTTCGTGATTTCGGTGGATCACGAAGGCGGTCCTGTGCAGCGTTTCCGCGAAGGTTTCACCCGCCTGCCGCCGCTGGCGCGCATCGGCGAGCTGTACCACCTCGACCGCGACACGGCTGTCGAGATGGCGGAAATGCACGCGATCGTGATGGCCAGCGAGGTGCGCGCCTCCGGCATCGACCTGTCGTTCGCGCCGGTGGTGGATCTCGCCCGCGGCAATCGCGTGATCGGCGAGCGGGCATTCGACGCCGGTCCGCACGTCGTCGCGGAGCTTGCCTCGGCCTACGTGCGCGGCATGCGCCTCGCCGGCATGGCCGCCACGCTCAAGCATTATCCGGGACACGGATCGATTCCGGAGGACACGCACTTGCAGGCCGCGGTCGATCCGCGGCCGGTGGATGCGATCCGTGCCGCCGACCTGGTTCCGTTCGTGGAAGGGTTTGCCAGCGGTGCCGAAGCGGTGATGGTTGCGCACGTCACCTATCCCGCGATCGATGAGCGCGCGGCCGGTTATTCGAGAACCTGGATCGACATGCTGCGCAGTGACTTGGGATTCCGCGGTGTGGTGTTCAGCGATGACGTCGGGATGGCCGCGGCGGAATCCGCCGGCGGTATCGCCGAACGCGTCACGGCGCACCTCGACGCAGGCTGCGACCTGGTGCTGGTGTGTCACCCGACGATGGTGGACGCAGCGCTGGAAGCTGTGCGCGGCCGCGAGCCTTGTGCGCGCGACAAGGTGATGAGCCTGTGCGGCAGCGTGGCGCCGGGTTGGGAGGCGCTGCTGGACGATCCGCAGCACGCGCGGTATGTGGCGGCGCTGGCCAGCTTGTCCGCACCGGAAGCGGCCCGCGCATGAGTGCGTCGGAACATCCGCTCGCGGCGGTGCTGCCGCACGCCGAGTGCATCCACGATCGCGCCGCGATCGAAGCCGCGATCGCGCGCATGGGGGCGGATATCCGCGAGGCGCTGCAGGGCGAGCGCGCGCTGTTCCTCACCGTGTTGAACGGTGGGCTGTTTTTCGCCGCGCCGCTGGCACTCGCGATCGGCGGCGATCTCGAATTCGACTACGTGCACGCGACCCGCTACGGCGATGCGACGACCGGCCGCGAAGTGCGCTGGCTGCACCACCCGCAGGCCACGTTGGCCGGGCGCACGGTAATTCTCGCCGACGACATCCTGGACGAAGGCTACACGCTGGAAGCGTTGCGCAGGCACTGTCTTGCCGAAGGCGCGAAGCGCGTGCTGGTCGCGGTGCTGTGCGAGAAGCGCCACGACCGCCGCGTGCCTGGCCTTGCCGCGGATTTCATTGGCGTGGAAGTGCCCGATCGCTACGTGTTCGGCTACGGGCTCGACTATTACGGCCAGGGGCGCAACCTGCCGGCCATCCATGCGCTGCCGGAGGTTGGAGCATGAGTACTGCAGCGATCGATCTCGCCGTGATCGGTGGCACCGGGGTGTACGCGTTTCCGGGGTTGGAACATCCCGAGCGCATGGATGTCTCCACCCGCTGGGGTGCGCCTTCATCTGCGATCGTGGCCGGCGAAGTGACCGGCAAGCGTGTGGCGTTTCTCGCGCGTCACGGCGAACTGCACACCTTCGCCCCGCACCGCATCAACTATCGCGCCAACATCGATGCGCTGCACGAACTCGGCGTGCGCCGGGTGGTCGGCGTGAACGCCGTGGGCGGCATCCGCGGCGACATGGGCCCGCGGGCGTTGGCGATTCCGGACCAGCTGATCGACTACACGCACCGCACATCGAGTTTCTGCGACGCGGAAGGCGAGGCGGTGTTGCACATCGAGTTCGGCGAGCCGTACAGCCCGTCATTGCGAAGCGCTGTGCTGGACGCGGCGCGTCGGGCAGGTGTCGATGTAATCGATGGCGGCTGCTACGGCGCCACCCAGGGGCCACGCCTGGAGACCCGTGCCGAAATCGCCCGCATGCGCCGCGATGGCTGCGACCTGGTGGGGATGACCGGGATGCCCGAGGCCGCGTTGGCGCGCGAGCGCAGCATGGACTACGCCTGCATCGCCGTGGTGGCCAACTGGGCCGCCGGCTGCGGACCCGATCCCGACGCGCCCATCAGCCTCGAGGAAATCCACGCACACCTCGCCGCGGCCACCGGGCGGATACCCGCGATCGTGCACGCGCTGCTCTCCGGTTGAGCGACGCACGTCACAAAACAGGCTTGCGCACGACGAGGGTCCGACTGATACTCGTCGCCGCGGTGGTTGCGTGCCGTGATATGGATCGTTGCGAAGAGGGGTTTTCCAAATGTCAGTGGGTACGGTGAAGTGGTTCAACGACGCCAAGGGCTTCGGTTTCATCACGCCCGATGGTGGCGGCGCGGACGTGTTCGTGCATTTCTCGGCCATCCGCGCGCAGGGATTCCGCAGCCTCAAAGAAGGCCAGCGCGTGAAATTCGACATCGTGCAGGGTCCCAAGGGGGCGCAGGCCGCCGAAGTGACCGCCGAGGGCGCAACCGCCTCCACTGCGCCGGCAGCCTGACGCACTGAAATTCCTGAAGCCGGTCGACAACAGTCCATCAAGCGGCTGTTGGTGAGAAGTCAGGCCATGGAAGGCCGTTCTGGGGTGTGCGAGTCTGTATCGGTTTCGTTGGTGGACCGCATGGGTGGCGCAGCGATCAGGGACGATCGCACGGCTATGCCGCGAATTGAAGTCGGGCCAACTCCGCGTAAAGCCCGCCTTCGCGCAACAGTTCATCGTGGCTGCCGTCGGCGACGATCCGGCCCTGGTCCATCACCACGATGCGGTCGGCGCGCTGCACGGTGGCCAGCCGGTGCGCGATCACCAGCGTGGTGCGGCCGCGGCTCGCGCGTTCCAGTGCGGCCTGGATCGCGGCTTCCGATTGCGCATCCAGGCTCGAAGTCGCCTCGTCCAGCAGCAGCACCGGCGCGTCCTTCAGGATCGCCCGTGCGATCGCGATGCGCTGGCGCTGCCCGCCCGAAAGCCGCACGCCGCGCTCGCCGAGCTGGGTGTCGAAACCTCCGGGCTGTTCGCTCAGGAAGCCGAAGGCTTCCGCATCGCGCGCCGCTGCCTGCACCGAATGGTCGGCCGCGTTCGCCCTGCCGAAACGGATGTTGTCGGCGGCGCTGGCGCCGAAGATCACGGTTTCCTGTGGCACGAGCGCCAGCGCGCCGCGCAATTCGTCGAGTTTCAATGCGCGCAGGTCCACGCCGTCCAGCGTGATCCGTCCGCGCTGCGGGTCGTGGAAACGCAGCAGCAGGTTGAACACGGTGCTCTTGCCAGCGCCGGACGGCCCGACCAGCGCGACCGTCTGGCCCGGATGGATGCGCAGCGTGAAGTCGTGCAGCGCCGGCGTATCGAGGCGGGAGGGGTAACGAAACTCCACGTGTTCGAAGGCGATCGCGCCGCGTGACGGTTGTGGCAACGGCGTCGGTTGCGCCGGATCGTCGATCGAAGGCCGCTCGGCCAGCAATTCGCTGATCCGCCCCATCGACCCCGCGGCGCGCAGCACGTCGCCCCACACGCCGCCCAGCGCGCCCACCGAACCCGCCGCCATCACGGCGTACAACACGAACTGGCTCAGCAAGCCCGCATCCATCGAACCCGCCAGCACGTCGCGCGCCCCGGCCCACAGCACCAGCGTGACCGCGCCGAAAATCAGCACGATCACGCCGCCGGTCAGGATCGCACGCGCGACGATGCGTTTCTGGGCCGCCCGCAACGCGTGCCGCACCGCATCCGCGTAACGCGTGCTTTCGATGCCTTCACGGCCGTACGCCTTCACCGCGTGCACCGCATTCAGGGTTTCGTTGGCGATCGCACTCGTGTCGGCGATTCGGTCCTGATTCGTGCGAGAAAGTTTGGTCAGCCGCCGCCCGTAGAGTGCGATCGGCACGATCACCACCGGGATCACCAGGGCGGTCAGGCCGTCCAGGCGCGGGCTGGTCCAGACCATCAGCGCGGCCGCGCCGATCACCATCACCACGCTGCGCAACGCCACGGAAATACTGGAACCGATCAGCGTCTGCACCACTTCGGTATCGGTGCCGAGCCGCGAGATCAGTTCGCCGACCCGGGTTTTTTCGTAAAAGGCGACGTCCAGCCGGATCAGGCGCGAATACAGGATCTCGCGGAGCGCCGCGATGGCGCGTTCGCCCAGCAGGCTGATGCAGAAGTAGCGCGCCGCGGTGGCGGTCGCCAGCACCAGCGCGAGCAGGAACAACAGCAGGAAGGTGCCGTTGACGAGCGCGGCGTCGTGGCTGGCGAAGCCGCGGTCGATCATGTGCCGCACCGCGACGGGCAGGGCCAGCGTCGCGGCCGAGGACAACGCGAGGAAGAACAGCCAGCCGGCCGCGAGCGCCCGATGCCGGCGCATGTACGGCCACAGCGCGCCCAGCGCGGCGAGCTGGCGGGTGGGGCGTGGTGCGGCGGGATCGCGTGCTCGGGTCATCAGCATCAGGTGGGGGTGGGGAAGTCCAGTTCAACGTGTCACGGGATTGGCCGCGAAAACAGCGGTTTGCGCCGCGGAACTTCCAGGTTTTCGAGCGTAATCCTTGCACTTCCTGCGGCACCATCAATGATTCCGCGATTCGGCCGATACAGAGCAGGACAGGCCGACCGGCACTTGGCAGCGGATCGGCCATGCATCGAAGTACCCGCGCTGGCATCACTTGTGCAAGGAATGCTGGGCCTCCCGCGGGTCGGCGTGGGTTTGCGCGACAGGGGGCGGCGCATGGACACAGGGAGTTGCGGGTACATGGGTAGGATTGTTCGCGGCCTGATCGCAGTGCTGCTCGCGATGGCCGTCGTGCCGGCGGGTGCGCCCGAACCTGTGCCGCCCGCGCGCATCCGGGTGGTTGCCAACGGCAACTTCCCGCCTTACCTGTTCCGCGACGCCGCTGGCCGCCTGCAGGGCTACGAGGCGGACGTGTGGCGGCTGTTCCAGGCCCGTACCGGCATCCAGGTGGATCTGGTGCCGATGGATTGGGCTTCGGCGCAGCGGGAACTGCTGGCCGGACGTGCGGACGTGATCGACATGATCTACCGCACGCCGGCACGCGAATCGCTGTACGATTTTTCCAAGCCTTTCGCGGCGTTGCCGATCAACATCTACGTCGATCGCGCGATCCGCGGTGTGCACGACGCCGCGTCGCTGCGTGGATTCCCCGTGGGCGTGGAGCGCGGCGACGCCTGCACCGAGCGGCTGCAAGCGCTGGGCGTCACGGACCTGCGCCCCTACGCCCATTACGAAGACATCGTGCGGGACGCGGTGCGCGGGAATCTGCGCATGTTCTGCATGGACGAGGGGCCGGCCAATTACTTCCTGTACCGCGAGTCCGCGCTCGACCGCTTCTACAACGCTTTCGTCCTGTATCACGGTGAACTGCACCGGGCGGTCCGCAAGGGCAATGCGGCGATGCTGCAGACGGTGGAAGCGGGCATGGCGCGCATCACCCCGGCCGAACGCGCGACGCTGCGGTCGCGCTGGCTGGAGCACCCGCAGGCGCTGATGCCGTATGCGCACGCCGTCAAGGTCGCGCTGGCGGGCATCCTGGCGCTGCTCGCGCTGATGGCGTTGTGGGTCTGGACCCTGCGCCGCAGCGTGGCACGGCGCACCCGCGAACTCGACGCGGAGCAGGGCAACCTGCGCGCGCTGTTCGACGCCAGCCCGGACGCGATGTGGGTGACCGATCGCGAGGGCGTGCTGCTGAAATGCAACGAGCGCACGACGCGCGTGTTCGGCCTGCCCCGCGAAAAAATGGTGGGCTACACGGCTGCCCAGGCGATGGATGAGGCGAACCGCACGTTCGCCAGCGAATCGCTGGCCATGAACCAGGCGGTGATGAGAACCGGCGAGCGGCACCGGGCGGTGCTGCCGCTCACGGTTTCCGGTGGCAACACCCTGCAGTTGGACCTCATCAAGGTGCCGCTGTACGCAAGCGACGGGGAGGTGAGCAGCGTGCTCAACACCGCGCGCGACATCAGCGAGCGGTTGCAGGCGGAAGACAGGCTGCGGCTGTGGGCGCATGTGTTCCAGCACGCTGCATTCGCCGTGGCGATGTTCGACGCGCGCACCCAACGCATCGTGGCCGCCAACCCTACCTTCGCCCGCGAGCGCGGCTACACGCCCGAGGAGATGGTGGGAATGCCGGTGGATGCGCTGTACCCCGAAGACCTGCGCGAGGAACGGCGGCGTGTCCGGCGCGACATCGACAAGCTCGATCACGCGACGACCGAAACCGAGCAGGTCAGGCGGGATGGCCGCCGCTTTCCGGTGTTGCTGGACATCTCGGTGACGCATGACGGCGAAGGCAAGGCCCGCAACGTCATCGTCTACGCGCAGGACATCAGCGACCGCAAGCGCACCGAAAGCGAACTGCGTCTGGCAGCCGTGGCCTTCCAGTCGCAGGCCGCGCTGGTGGTGACGGACGCCGGCCGCGTGATCCAGCGCGTCAATGGCGCATTCACCGCCCTGACCGGTTACGAGGCCGACCAGGCGATCGGCCAGCCGTTCTCGCTGCTGCGCTCGCGCCACCACGACGAGCCGTTCCACCAGCACATCTGGGAACAGGTCCGGCGCGAGGGCATCTGGCAGGGCGAGCAATGGATACAGGTCAGGCAGGGCCAGCCCAAGGTGATCCGCACGGTCGTGTCGGCGGTCACTGACGCCGCAGGCCAGGCGAGCCACTACATCTGTTCGATGATAGACCTGACCAGCGAGCGCGAGGCGCACGCCAGCGTCGACCACATGACGTTTTTCGATTCCCTGACCGACCTGCCCAACCGGCATTTCCTGCATGGCCGGTTGCAGCACCTGCTGGAAGACGGCGATTCGCACGGCGGTGCGTTGCTGATGTTCGATCTCGACCATTTCAAGCGTGTGAACGACCTGCGCGGGCACGCCGCGGGTGACGCGCTGCTCGCGTCGATCGCCCAGCGCCTGCGCCACCTGCAGGACGACCGCTTCGTGTTGAGCCGTTTCAGCGGCGGCACGTTCGCGTTGCTCGCGGCTTGTGCCGCGGAACAGCCGATCGCGACGCCGGAACACGCGTGGACGTGCGCCGAGCGCCTGCGCAACGCGTTGCGGGACCCGTTCCAACTGGGTGGCGACACGCCCGTGACCATCACCGTGAGCATCGGCTGGACCGAACTGGTGCCGGGGCACGGCACGCCCGAATCCGTGCTCAAGGAAGCCGAGTTGGCGATGTACAACGCCAAGTCCGCGGGTCGTGATCACGTGTGCCGCTTCGAACCCGCGATGCAGGCCAAGCTGGCGCACCACGAGGCGCTGGTGCAGGACCTGCGCCGGGCGATCGTGGACGAAACCTTTGATTTGCACCTGCAGGCGCAGGTCGATCGCCGTGGCGATGTCACCGGCGCCGAGGCCCTGCTGCGCTGGACGCGGCTCTCCGGCGAGCGCGTGCCGCCGGACGTCTTCATTCCAATCGCCGAGGACAACGGCCTGATATTCCCGCTGGGCGACTGGGTGCTGCGGCGCGCGTGCAACTATCTCGTCGCATGGTCCGCGCAGCCGGGCCTCGGCGACATCTCGCTGTCGGTCAATGTTAGCGCGCGGCAGTTCGCGCAAGCCGGATTCGTGGACAGCGTGCGCGGCGCGCTGGAGGCGACCGGCGCGGTGGCATCGAGGCTCAAGCTGGAGATCACCGAAACGGCGGTGCTGGTCGACTTCCACGAAACCGCGGCGAAGCTCGCCGAGCTGCGCGCGCTGGGCGTCAAGGTTTCGCTGGACGATTTCGGCACCGGCTATTCGTCGCTGGCGTACCTGACGCGCCTGCCGCTGGACCAGTTGAAGATCGATCGTTCGTTCGTGGATCGGCTGCCAGAGGATCGCAACGACGCAATGGTCGCCCAGACCATCATCGGCATGGGCCGCGGCCTGGGCCTCGACGTGATCGCCGAGGGCGTGGAAACAGAGGCGCAGCGGAATTTCCTGATGGCGCAGGGTTGCGATGCCTTCCAGGGCTACCTGATCGGGCGGCCGATGCCGCGCGACGCTTTCGAAGCGATGCTGGGCGAACGCGCTGGCGCAAGGCAGGCGGGCGGCGGTCCGCGCACCCCATCCGGCGGGCCGGTTTCGCGGGTGGCGGCGCGCAGGCGCAGCGCGGGTTGAGGCGGCGAAGCGCCTATCAGCGATCCCGGATCACCAGCAGCCTGCGCTCGGTCATGTCCTCGATCGCGTAGCGGATGCCTTCGCGGCCGAAGCCCGACAACTTCACGCCGCCATACGGCATGTTGTCCACGCGGAAACTCGGGATGTCGCCGACCACCACGCCGCCTTCGACCAGCGCGTCCCATGCGCGCATCGCGTGCACGAGGTTGTCGGTGAACACCCCGGCCTGCAGGCCGTAATCCGATCCGTTGACGGTGGCGAGCGCGTCGTCGAATTTATCGAACGGCTCCAGCAGCGCGACCGGACCGAAGGCTTCCAAGCAACTGATCTTTGCTGTATGCGGTACGTTTTCGAGGACCGTCGCATCAAGCATGCTGCCGTTGCGCTTGCCGCCGCACAGGATTTTCGCGCCCGCCTTTTTCGCTTCGGCAATCCAGTCTTCCAGGCGTTTCGCCGCGGCCTCATCGATCATCGGGCCGAGGAAAGTTTCCGGATCCTTCGGATCGCCGGCCTTCAACTTTTTCGTGGCGGCGACGAAGCGCTTCTTCACCTCGTCGTACAGCGACGCGTGGACGAGGATGCGCTGCACGCCGATGCAGCTTTGCCCCGATTGATAGAAGCTGCCGGAGATCAGGCGCGCGATCATGAAATCGAGCCGCGGCCTCTGGTCGGCATCGACGATGCATGCGGCGTTGCCGCCGAGTTCCAGCGCCACCTTCTTCTTGCCGGCGCGCGCCTTCAGTTCCCAGCCGATCTGTCCGCCGGTGAACGACAGCAGCTTCAGGCGTTCGTCCTCGATGAAGGGATCGGCGTCTTCCACCCGGCAGGGCAGGATCGAGAATGCGCCCTCCGGCAGATCGGTCTCGGCCAGCACCTCGCCGATGATGAGCGCGCCGATCGGCGTACGCTCCGACGGTTTCAACACGAATGGACAACCTGCCGCGATCGCGGGCGCGACCTTGTGTGCGACCAGGTTCAGAGGGAAATTGAAGGGGGTGATGAACGAGCACGGCCCAAGCGGCACGCGCTTGACGAAGCCGCGATAACCTTTCGTGCGCTCGGAGATTTCGAGGTTCACGATCTCGCCGTCGATGCGGGTGGATTCGTCGGCGGCAATGCGGAAGGTGTCGATCAGGCGTTCGGCTTCGCCCTGCGAATCCTTGATCGGCTTGCCGGCTTCCACGCACAACGCATAGGCGAGTTCGTCCTTGCGCTTGCGCATGCTTTCCACGCAGTGTTCGAGCACCGCGCGCCGCTGGTATGGCTTCATTGCGGCCATGGGTGCGGCGGCTTTCGCGGCGGCGGCGATCGCCTGTTCGATTGCCTTGGCGTTCGCCATCGCCACGCGCGTCGCGACCTTGCCGGAATATTTGTCGAGCACCTGCAAGTCGGCGTTGGCTTGCACCGGGTGGTTGGCGAGGTAATACGGGTAGCGGGACTTCAGTTTTGGCGTTCTGGACATGGAGGGTTCCCACAACAAGCGACAGCCTTGGACGCGGATCAACGCGGATGCGGATGAAGCCGGATTGTTGCTGATTGGTTGTTCTTGATCCGTGTATATCCGCTCTTATCCGCGTCAAAAGCTTCTTTCATTTCTCACCCGGCCATCGACCTTGAGTGGCAATTCGCCGTCGGCAAGCCGCGCATGCACGCGCGCGCCGGGCGCGACGTTCTGTGCCGAGCGCAGCACGTTTCCGGATTCATCGAATAGGATCGCGTAGCCGCGTTTCAGCACGTCGAGCGGGCTGACCGCGTGCAAGGCGCGCGCAAGCTCGGCCAGCCGTTGCCGGCGCCGCTCGCCGCAACGTCCCCATACGGCGAGCAGCCGCCGGTGCAGATCCGCGTTACGTTGCATCAGTTGTTGCAGGCGCGTTTGCGGGTGCCGGGACAGCAAGCGCATTCGGGCATGGGCGAGGCGTGCCGTTGCGCGTTCGTGCGCCAGGGACTGCGCCCGCAGCAAACGTTCGCCCAGCGCAACCATGCGTTCGCGCCCGATCGTGAGCCGTCGCTGTGGCCGCTGGGTGTTGAGGCGCGCCGCGAGATGATCGAGCTTCTGCATCGCATTGTGGGCGCGGCGTTGCCAGGCCGTCCGCAGGCGGCTGTCGAGATGCGCCAGCATCCGCGCCAGCGCACCGCCGTCGGGCAGGATCAATTCCGCCGCGGCGGACGGCGTCGGCGCGCGCAGGTCGGCCACGAAATCGCTGATCGAGAAGTCGATTTCGTGCCCGACCGCCGACACCACGGGAACCGGGCTGTCCGCGATCGCACGCGCGACCGCTTCGTCATTGAACGCCGCCAGATCTTCCAGCGAACCGCCGCCGCGGGTGACCACCAGCACGTCGTAACGCGCGGTTTTCGCCGCCTTGCGCAGCATCGCCGCGATCTGCGCCGGCGCTTCCGGGCCCTGCACCAGCACCGGCAGCACGTCGATTTCGGTCAGTGAGAAGCGCCTGCGTGCCACCGACAGCACGTCGCGGATTGCCGCGCCGTTGGCCGAAGTGATCACGCCGATCCGGCGCGGGAACACCGGCAGCGTGCGCTTGCGCGCGTCATCGAACAAGCCTTCGGCCTGCAGTTTCGCCTTGAGCTGTTCGAACGCGCGGCGCAGCGCACCTTCGCCGGCGTCTTCCATCTGCTCCACGATCAACTGGAAGCTGCCACGCGCTTCGTACAGGCTCACGCGCGCGCGCGCCAGCACGCGCGTGCCGTTGCCGGGACGGAAGCGGAGTCGCGCATTTTCGCGCGCGAACATCGCGCAGCGCACTTCGGCGGCGGCATCTTTCAATGAAAAGTACCAATGGCCCGACGCGGCGCGGGTGAAATTGCACAGCTCGCCTTCGATCCAGATCATCGGGAGCGCGCCTTCGATCAGGTCGCGCACCAGCCGGTTGAGCGCGGAGGGCGTCAGCACGCGGCGCGGATCGGGCGCGGAAGTCTCAGTGGTCATGGTCGGCCTGTGCCTTGGTGGCGGCATCGGGGACGGCGGTGGCGGGCGAGATGCGCTTGCGGCGGGTGCGCATCCGCAGCCAGCGTACGGCAAGGCTGATGCCGACCCACGCAGCGAACGCGCCCAGCGGCCAGGCGAGCGCCCACGGCCACAGCGCCGCGACCGCGGCGATCGCGAGCAGCAGCAGCGCACCGCCCACCAGGGGACGGGACTCGGTGTCGCTCAACACGCGCCGGTTGCCCAGCGCCGCGCCCAGGGTGGTGGCCATACGCATCGCGCCGACCGCGCTGCGCCCTGCGCTGCCGTGGCCGCGCAGCCCGTGGCGGGGCGGCGGCGTGGCGGGGCGCGCGCGACGCCGCGACAGCACGATTTCGGTGGCGTGTTCGAGGTCGTGTTCGTATTGATCCGCGAGTTGCCGTGCGAAATCCTCGTTCTCGATAGCCACGTCGATTTCGCAGTTGCCCAGCCAGCTCGCGATGTTGAGATTGGTGGAACCCACCCGCGCCCACTGGCTGTCGGCCACCGCGGTCTTGGCGTGCAGCATCGGCCCGTTCCACTCGTAGATGCGGATGCCGGCCTGCAGCAGCGCGCGGTAACCGGTGCGCGACAGCGCGGCGACGGCGGGAATGTCGGACGCGCCAGGCACCAGCAGGCGCACGTCCACGCCGTCGGATGCGGCGTTGGTGAGCGCGCTGAGATAAGGCGCCACGCCGATGAAGTACGCGTCGGTCAGCCACAGGCGTTCGCGCGCCAGCGCCGCGATCAACTGGTCCATCCGGTAGGTGCCGGCGCTCGAAGGTTGGGTGGCGATCACGCGCAGCGCCACGTCGCCCGCGGGTTCGGGTGTGGCCGCCTCGTCGCCCGAGGGAAGCGGTTCGCCCAGCGCCGCCCAGGTTTCCGCGAACGCGCGCACCAGGTCGGTCACCGCAGGGCCGTGCAGGGCCACGCCCGTATCTCGCCATGGATCGCGACCGCGCGCGGGATCGCCCAGCCACGCGGCGCTGACGCACACGCCAGACACGAACCCGACACGATCGTCCACGGTCAGCAGCTTGCGGTGGTCGCGGTTGACCCAGCCGAACGGGCTCAACGGGTCGAACGGGTTGTAGGTGCGCACTTCGCCGTCCGCTTGCCGCAGCGGCTGCCAGAAGGTCGACCGCGAGTGCCCGAGGCAACCCAGCCAGTCGCGCAGCACGCAGACCTGCACCCCGGCCGCCGCGCGTTCGGCCAGCGCCGCGACGAACTCGCAGCCGACCTCGTCATTGCGAAAAATATAGTTGCCGAACAGGATGTTATGCCGCGCACTTCGGATCGCTTCGAGCCACGCGTCGAAGTTGGCGCGCGCGTCGATCAAGAGATCCACCCTGTTGCCGATAGAAAGAGGCGCTCCGGCGGCCCGTGACAGGGCCTGTTCCGCCAGCGGGCGAAAGTGCATCGACGAAGGTTGGCGCGAGCCGTGCATGACAGTTTTCACGGCCCCATGTTCGGCGGCCTCGATGTCCGGTTCAAGGCTAGAATGGGAGAAGTGTCGACGCAGAGTGTCGGGCCGAAGCCACAGGGGGTTCGAAGCCGCGATGGATAATTACCAACGCCTGATTGAAGATTTGCCGGCGCGGCTGCCGCCGGGGCGCACGCAACGGTCAGGCGAAAAATCGATTCGCGAAGCCGCGGCGGCGTTGCCTCTGGCCAATCCGGTGCAGGCGATTCGCGAGGTCGACCAGCTTCTGGAAGGCATGCTGGCCACGACCTGGACGGGCGCCGAGCGGATCGGGGCGTTGGAGCACCTGCGCGCGCCGGTGGAAAGCCTGTGTGGCGGGATCGAGCGCCAGCTCGGCGCCGAGCCACACCCGCTGCCCGCCGCTGCGGCCGAGTGGGCCGCCGCCGCGCAACGCGCACAGTGGATGATGCTGGGCGGTTATGCCCTCGGCCTGTACGAACTCTGTGCGCCGGCCGGCAAGGTGCCGATGTTCAAGAACAAGCTCGCGGCCGTGGCGCTGGTTCGCGCGCTGCTGCACGCCGACCGCGTGCTGATGTGGTCGTACCGGCAGTACCAGGCGCCGCCGGCCGGCGTCTGGCGCCGCATTCATGCGCTGCACGGGTTCGCGGGCGAACTCGCACTCGCCGACCAGCCGGTCGAGGACGCACTTGCCGGCGTGCCGCTGACCGCGCGGACGGCCTACATGCAACTGCTCTTGCTGGCCATGAGCAATCCGTACCGGTTCTCCGCGCGCGAATTGCAGGAAGCCCGGCAGGTGATCCGTTGCGTCGCCGGCCTGTGCGTGCTCACGCGCGCCGGTGGCGAAGGCATCGGCGTGGACACCGACAGCGACGCCGGGCCGGGCTACATCGCGGAGGAACGCCTGGTTGCCGGTTCCGGCGTACTGGCCCTCGACGTGTCGCCGGTCGAACGCGTGTTCGACGAGCGCCGGGCGCTGCTGCCCGCGGGTGTCGACGCCATCGACCTGCCGCAGCCCGGTGGCGGCGTGTTGACCCCCAGCGTGCGTTTCCTCGATCGCCTGCGGATGGCCTGGGGTCCGGCGCCGCGCGGGTACACCCGCTTGACGGCCAGGCACGCGCTGGACGTGGTGGTCGGCATGCACGCCCTGCATTACGCACTGGCTGGCAACCTCGATTTCGCGACCTTCGTGCGCCGGGTGCACGGTGACGCGATCATGGTCGGCACGCATGAACTCGCCTCCGCATGGCTGGCCTCGTCCGACACCACGCGCCCGCAGGTATTTCGCGCCGACGTGCTGGATCAGAGCGGCGGCGGCTACCGGATGCGGCTGCACGGCGCGGAAGGCCTGCGGATGCGCATCGGCGAAGTGATCGGCCTGGCGCCGGTGGACGACGAGGACGACCGCGACTGGATGGTCGGCGTGATCCGCTGGCTGCGGCACGAAGGGGAGAGCGAATTGCTGGGGGTGGAACTGCTGAGGCGCGAGGCCCGCGCGGCCGGTTTGCGCCCGGTGACCGCCGAAGGCGAAACGCTGGCGCCGCTGCGCGCGGTTGAACTGATGGGCGGCCAGGAGGTCGACAATCTGTCGGTGCTGGTGACCAGCGGGCTCGCCCGCAACATCGTCGCGGCGGAAGTGGTGCTGCCGGCGCGCGCCTCCGACTGGAATTCCCGCGCATCGGTCGCGACCTGGCGCACCGGCGGCACCGAGGCGCTGGGGCCGGCGTGCTTTCGCGTCACGCTCGAGCGCGACGAAACGAGCGAAGCGGTATGAAAGGAGATCGACATGGCGCTGCAAATGCGCGGTGAATGCGAGCACTGCCACGCGCAGGTGACGCCCGAGGGAGAGGCCTGGATCTGTGTGTTCGAGTGCACTTTCTGCACCGACTGCGCGGGCTTGATGCAGCACCGATGCCCCAACTGCGGCGGCGAGTTGGTGCGGCGGCCGCGGCCGAACCCGGCGCGTGCCGCCGGACAAGCGACTGCGTGAACGTCGGGCAGGAGTTCATCGTCGCGATCCCCGCGCGATATGGTTCGACCCGCTTGCCGGGCAAGCCCTTGCGCCTGCTGGGTGGCGAGCCGCTGATCGTGCACGTGGTGCGACGCGCGCGCGCGGCTGGCGCATCGCGGGTGGTGGTCGCCACCGACGATGTCAGGATTGCGGAGGTGCTGGATGGCCGCGACTTCGACGTGTGCATGACCGGCGTCGACCACGCGAGCGGCAGCGATCGACTCGCAGAATGCGCCGCGAAGCTCGGCTGGCCGGATGACGCGCTGGTGGTGAACCTGCAGGGCGACGAACCCTTCGCACCGGCGGCGGGCATCCGCGCCGTTGCCGATGCGCTGCGCGAAGATCCCGCGCCCATGGCGACGCTGGCCGCGCCTATCGAATCGGCCGAATCGTGGTTCGATCCGAACACCGTCAAGGTCGTCCGCGATACGCGCGGGCACGCGCTGTATTTTTCGCGCGCGCCGGTGCCGTGGGCGCGCGATGCGCTGGCGCGCGACCGTACGCGCATGCCGGATGGCGTGGACGTGCTGCGCCACATCGGCATCTACGGGTATCGCGCCGGCTTCCTGAAAACCTTCACCGCGCTGCCGGCCACGCCGCTGGAACGGGCCGAATCGCTGGAACAGCTGCGCGCGCTGGAACACGGCCATGCGATCGCGGTGCGGGTGACGCCGGAACCCTTTCCGCCAGGCGTCGACACCGAAGAAGACTTCGCGCGCGCCGAACGCGCGCTCCTTGCAATGCAGGCGGCGCCATGATCCGTCCGCCGCCCGGCATCCTGTTCGTCTGCCTCGGCAACATCTGCCGGTCGCCGACCGCCGAATACGTGGCCCGCGCCGAATTCGAACGGCTCGGCCTGCGCCTGCCGATTGCCTCGCGCGGACTCGGCAACTGGCACGTGGGGCAGGGCGCCGATCCGCGTGCCGTCGCGGCGGCACGTGCGCAGGGCTATGACTTGTCGCCGCACCGCGCGCGCCAATTCCACGAGGATGACTTCGGCCGTTTCGGGACGGTACTGGCGGTGGATCGCGCCACGCTCGCCGAATTGCGCCGGCGCCTGCCCGACGACATGCCGCCGCCCGAGCGCTTCCTGGTCGCGGCGGGGTTGGCGCTGCCGCGCTCCGGCGAGGATGGCGACGTGCCGGATCCGTACAGCGGAAGCCCGGACGATTTCGACGCGGTGCTCGGCCTGATCCGGCGCGGCGTGGATGCGCTGGGCGAACGCCTGATGGCCGGCGGGACGGCGCGATGATGATCGGCGACATTCCGTTCGACGCGACGCGCCCGGTATCGCGGCCGGTGCTGCCGGAGCTTCCCGATGCGCTGCGTTGGGTCAATCGTCGGGAGCGGCTGCGGCTGACCGACTGGCGCGGCCAGATCGTGCTGGTGCTGTTCTGGAACGCGAGCAGCATCAGCAGCGCGAACATGCTGGGCGAATTGCGCCAGCTCGAAAAGAAATTGCCGGGTGCTTTCGTGTCGGTGTGTGTGCACACGCCGCGCTTTGCCTCGCAACAATCGGACGCGGTGGTGCTGAAAGCCGCGCACCGCAACCGGCTGCGCGCACCCGTCGCGAACGACAGCGAATGGCAGGTGTGGAGGCAGCTCACGATCCCGGCCTGGCCCACCACCCTGGTGATCGACGCGAATGGCGGGCTCGCCGCGCGCCTGGTGGGCGAGGGCCGCAGCCAGGAAATCGAGGACATCCTGATCCAGTTGCGCGACGAGATGCATGCGGCAACCGCCGCGATGTTGCCGCCGTCGCCTGCGCCGGTACGTGACGTGCGCACGGAGCCGGCGAGTCCGCTGGCGTTCCCCGCGCACGCGCTGGCCACCCGCACGCGCCTGTTCGTCAGCGATTCCGGGCACCACCGCATCCTGGAATGCAGCCACGATGGACGCGTCCTGCGCCAGTTCGGCTCGGGCACGCCCGGCAACTGGGACGGGCAACTGGCCGCTTGCGGGTTCCAGCTTCCGCAGGGATTGGCGATCGACAACGACACGCTTTACGTCGCCGATGCCGGCAATCACTGCGTGCGGCGCGTGCGGCTGGATGCGGGCGAAGTCGATACGGTGCTGGGTTCGGGACGTCCCGCCTACAGCAACGTCGAGGAACAGGGCGGCGGGTTGCGGGTCGCGATCAATGCGCCGCACGCGGTAGCCGTCGATGGCGGCAAGCTGTACGTGGCGGCGTCGGGCCAGCACCAGATCCTGCGCGCCGACCTGCACGGCCAGCGCGTCGAAACCGTGGCCGGGGATGGACGGAGCGACGTGCGCGACGGGATCGGCGGACGATCCTCGTTGTCGCAACCCATGGCGCTGGCGTCGATGCCGGGCCAGTTGCTGGTCGCCGACGCGGGCTGCAATGCGATTCGGCGCCTGCGGTTCGCCGATCTCGCGCTCACCACGCTGGTCGGTTCCTCGCCGTGGGAACCGGGCCAGCACGACGGAGTGGGCCGCAAGGCGCGCCTAGGCTATCCGTCCGGCATCGCTGTCGCGGAAACGCGTGTGTACGTGGCCGACACCTGCAACGAGCGCCTGTGCGTGCTCGATCCTTACAGCGGCGAGCTTGCCACGCTGCATATCGATTGCCCGCTGCACGAGCCGCAGGGTTTGTCGTTTGCGGCAGGATCTCTGTGGGTGGCCGACCGCAACGACCACGCGATCCTGCGCGTCGATCCCGAGCGCGGCACCTGCGAGCGGGTCGCGGTGGACGTGTGACGTCGCAGCAATCCGTGGCCTGCTTTCCGTCGTTGGGCTGAGCGAGCTTCAGCCGCGAAGCGCAACACCGTTTGTCGGGCTTCGCAGTGTTCACCCCAACCTACAGACGCGACGGAATTCTTGAGCCATGTTCGGACGTGCTTTCGCGCGCAGCCAAGCCGTGCAATAGCGCCGCTACAATACCGCCATGCAGTCCGACGCAGCGGTTTTCGACGGCAA
This sequence comes from Rhodanobacteraceae bacterium, assembly GCA_051962095.1. Lineage (GTDB taxonomy): Bacteria > Pseudomonadota > Gammaproteobacteria > Xanthomonadales > Rhodanobacteraceae > 66-474. The sequence goes on along the minus strand of JBQCCP010000070.1, from coordinate 5,971 downwards.
GGCCTTCGTTCGCAATCTCACCACTTCGCCCGGCGTGTACCGCATGTTCGATGCGGACGACGCGCTGCTGTATGTCGGCAAGGCGCGCAACCTCAAGAAGCGGGTCGGCAACTATTTCCTGAAGCCGAACCTCGAACCGCGCATCGCGTCGATGGTTTCGCAGATCGCGCGCATCGAGGTGACGCTGACGCGCACCGAGGGCGAGGCGCTGCTGCTCGAAGCGCAACTGATCAAATCGCTCAAGCCGCGCTACAACATCATGTTGCGCGACGACAAGAGCTATCCGTATATCTTCGTGTCGGACGATCCGTTCCCGCGCATCGTGTTCCACCGCGGCGCCAAGCGTGAGAAGGGCCGCTACTTCGGGCCGTATCCGAGCGCGCATGCGGTGCGCGAAAGCCTGGCGCTGATGCAGAAGCTGTTCAAGGTGCGCACCTGCGAGAACAGCTATTTCCGCAATCGTTCGCGCCCGTGCCTGCTGTACCAGATCGGGCGTTGCAGCGCGCCCTGCGTTGCGCTCATCGATCCGGAAGAGTACGCCGAGGACATGCGTCACGCGGTGATGTTCCTGGAAGGCCGCAGCGACGCGGTGCTGGGCGAGCTCGCGATGCGGATGGATGCCGCAAGTTCGAGCCAGGACTACGAACGCGCCGCACGCCTGCGCGACCAGATCGCGACGTTGCGCGGCCTGCAGGCGCAGCATTACGTGCATGGCGCCACTGCCGACATGGATGTGTTCGCGTGCCGCGTCGAGGACGGCGTCGCCTGCGTGTCGGTGCTGTTTTTCCGCAACGGCATCAGCCTGGGTTCGCGCGCCCACTTCCCGAAGCTGGCGTTCGACTCAGCGCCGGAAGACGTGCTCGGCCAGTTCCTCGCCCAATACTACCTCGACCAGCCGGCGCCGAACGAAATCGTGTGCGACCGCGAGCCCACCGATGCGCAGGCACTCGCTGAAATGCTCTCCGTGCAGCGCGAGCGCGAGATTGCGCTGAAATGGCGCGTGCGCGGCGAGCGCGCGCGCTTCGTGGAGATGGCTGCGCGCAATGCCGAAGCGGCGCTGCTGGCGCGGCTGACCAGCCGGCAGACCCTGCACACCCGCTTCGAAGCATTGCGCGACTTGCTGCAACTCTACGAAACACCGCAACGCCTCGAATGCTTCGACATCAGCCACACCATGGGCGAGGAAACCGTGGCGTCGTGCGTGGTGTTCGGCCCCGAAGGGCCGCTGAAGAATCACTACCGGCGTTTCAACATCCGCGGCATCACCGGCGGCGACGACTACGCCGCGATGCGGCAGGCGCTGGAACGGCGTTTCAAGGCTCTGGCGCGCGGCGAGGGCGAAGTGCCGGACTTGTTGCTGATCGACGGCGGCAAAGGCCAGGTGGCGCAGGCGTTGTCGGTGCTGCAGGACCTGGGGATCAATGGCATCGAAGTCGTGGGCGTGGCCAAGGGGCCGTCGCGCCGCGAGGGCGAGGAAACCCTGGTGCTGGGCGCCAGTGGACGCGAACTCGAACCCGGCCCCGACTCGCCGGCGCTGCACCTGATCGACGCGGTACGCGACGAGGCCCATCGCTTCGCGATCACCGGACATCGCAAGCGCCGCGAAAAGGCGCGAGAGCGCGGCGTGCTGGAAGACGTGCCAGGCATCGGCGCGGCCCGGCGCTCGGCGCTGCTGAAGGCGTTCGGCGGGCACGCGGGCGTGATGGCGGCCGGTGTCGAGGAGCTTTGCCGGATTCGCGGCATCAATCGCGAACTGGCCGAGCGCATCCACGCGTTCCTGCATTAGGGTGCGATCGTCCATGATCGCGGCCCACAAGCGGCCGTTGCAATCGAGCGGTTCCGCGCCATGAAGTCCAGAACGGCCTTCCATGGCCTGACTTCCCACACACAACAGCCTCTCCGAAGCGAAGCCGTCGGGCGGGTCTTGACTCGCCATGATGCGTCTGAGCCGCCGCGACGCGATTGGCGGGTTGACCCCCTGCCATCGACCGCAAGCCCGAGATTCCGACCTCGCCTGACGACCGTGCGCGCGTATGCGACACTGATGTGGTTCGTCTGGAGCCAATCGCTTGCGCATCAACCTGCCGACCTGGATGACGCTGTTCCGCGTGCTGCTGCTGCCGGTGATGGTGGTGGTGTTCTACTCGCACGACGCGTTCCCGGCCGTGCCATTGCGGTTCGCCAACTTCGCCGCGGTCGCGGTGTTCGCGCTGGCCTCGATCACCGATTGGCTGGATGGCTGGATTGCGCGTCGCTGGCACATGGAATCGGCGTTCGGTGCGTTCCTCGATCCCGTCGCCGACAAATTGATGATGGCGGTGACGCTGTTCGTGCTGGTGCAGAGCCATCCAACCGCGCTGCTGGCGGTGACCAGCGCCGTGATCGTTGGCCGCGAGATCGCGGTCTCGGCGTTGCGCGAATGGATGGCCTTCGTGGGCGAGCGGGCGCGGGTCAAGGTGCAATGGATCGGCAAGTTCAAGACGGTGATGCAGATCGTTGCGATCCTGATCCTGCTGTGGGAGCGCGACAAGGACGCGACCTTCCTGCGCGGCTGGTACGTCGGCGAGGTGCTGCTGGTGATCGCCGCGATCCTGACGATCTGGTCCGGGTTGGCCTACATGAAGGCCGCTTGGCCGGTGCTGCGCAACGGGCGGATGCCGGGCGAGGGGCGCCCGGAGGCTTGAACCGGATTGCGGCCCCACGTATCATTGCCGGCTCGCGCGGGAATAGCTCAGTTGGTAGAGCACGACCTTGCCAAGGTCGGGGTCGCGAGTTCGAGTCTCGTTTCCCGCTCCAGGTTCTCGAGACCCCGGTCATGCCGGGGTCTGTTGTTTCGGGACTGCGCAAGGCAGTCTCGCTATCGAAGCGATAATGCAACACGTCACCGGCCAGGTGGCAGAGTGGTCATGCAGCGGACTGCAAATCCGCGTACGCCGGTTCGATTCCGACCCTGGCCTCCAATCGTGGCGCTGGGTTCAGCGATTCGCACGATTTCCGCAATTATGGAACTTTTCCGCAATTCACCGCGTCGGGGTGACTTTTTGCCCCCGGCGCTTGCGCACATAGTGCTCCGTCATGACCACGCTGGCATGGCCGAGTTGCTGCTGCGCTTGCCGAATATCGCCCGCATCTTCCGTCTTGTCCGTGGCCGCCTTCGCGCGTAGGTCGCGGAACTGCACCCCCTCGGCACCCGCGGCCATCCTGGCCTTCTTGAAGCGCTCTGACAGGGCGTGCACGCCGATGGGTCTCCCGTACTCGTTCACCACCAGGCGCGTGCTGTAGACCTTCTGGCTCTGTTTGCGGGCCTTTGCACGGTCGATCACCGCCTGCAGGTTTGGGCTGATCACGATCCGGACCTTCGCGCCGGTCTTTCCCTGCCGCACCATGAGCGCACCGTCGCGCACGTCGGTCTCGGCCATCCTGACGACATCTGCGGGCCGCTGGCCGGTCAGGTAGGCCAGATCCATGGCATCGCGAAGCACCACGTCGGCGTGCTCCCAGACGGCTCCGTAGACGTCCTCTTCGACGTACACATCGCGGCCCGACTCCTTGAATCCCTTGATCCCTGCGCACGGGTTGGGCTTGTCCGTGTATCCCTCATCGCGCGCGTAGTTCCAGATATGGGACAGGAGCGCCTTTTCGCGGTTGGCGCGGATCGGCGCGTCCTTCCGCCAGCGCAGGTATTGCCGGACGTTCACCGGCTGGATTGCATCCAGTGGGCCGGGCGGGTCGTTGAAGAATTCCAGCAGTTTGCCCGACTCGCGCATGTTGTCGCGCTGGGTGCGGTCCGCTTTCGTCGGGATCACTTCGCGCCGATAGGCCGCCACGACATCCTTGAACAGCGTGATAGGCGCGACGGCGCCCGCATCGTCGCCCTCGATCTCGGCCCAGCGCTTGATCGCCAAGGCGTAATTCGAGCCCAGCGATTCCTCACGGCGCGGCTTGCCGCCGTGGTCGTAGAAGTAGTAGGTCTTGTTGCCGCGGCGCCGCTCGCGCAAGTTATGCACGGCATTCGTTCGGGACGATCTGCGACCCATTACGCGGCCTTGTTGGGCTTCCAAGGTTTTCGATCTTCCTTCGGGCGTTGTTGCGGGTCAAGATGGCGCCACAGCACCACGGGCCAGCCGTGAGCGTCCACGTAGTGCGGGATGCCGTTCAGGCGCAGGAACCCGATCTGGTGCGCGCGCTGCGGGCTGCCTGTGAAGTCGGCCATTTCCGACCTCGACAGTCGTACGGCATCCGTCATGGCAGCGGACGTCCGTTGTGCACGATGTTGCATTCGGGCCTCTCGCGCATGATCGCGCGGCGCTCCGCATTCAAGGCTGCGCCGCGACTTTGGAACCACTCGATTTCGATGCGGACGATGCGATCGAACCAAGCAGCATGCACGCGGTGTTCGCGCAAGCGCTCCACGGCGCTCAACGAGATTCCGACGTAAAGCAGCCGCGAGTCCTTGTCGAAATGGCGGTACAGCGCAGTCCTGACTTTTGGACCGCGCTTGTAGGGTTTGAGCGCCGCTCTCGCGCGATCAGCTCCATCCCGTTGCAGGATCCACGCCTGTACCTCCGACTCGATCCACAGGGACCGACGTCCCATCTTGATCGGCTTCGGGAACTCGCCGTCCTTGATCATCCCGTAGATCGTCGCGGGATGAAGCTCGACCTGGGCGCGCACGGTGCGCATCGAAAGCAGCCGTTCTGGCACTAGCTCCATCACCCCGCCGCCTCCGTCATGCGCAGGATCAGGCTGCGGTCGTTGTTGTCGGGGCTTCCGTATGCGTTGGCGCCGAAATAGCCTTTCTGGCGCACCCATCCGCCCCGGCAATCGTAGAACGCGCCCGAGTAAATCTTCGCCTCCATCGGCTTACTCTCAAACGAGCGCAGCGCGGATTTCTCGAAGTCACTCTCCGGCGTGATGACCAACTGCACAACGCCATCTTCGATGTAGATCGCGGTTTTCATCACTCACCCCCTACCGGCAGCAGGGCGAAGGTATGGCGGTTTTCGTCTCCGGAGAACCACACGTTGACGTAATCGCCGTCCTCGCCAACGTCAGGCGTTATCGTGCGCGCTTCCGCGATCTTCCGTTTCAGCGCTGCGAGTTCTCCGTGCATTCCGATGATCGCCTCGGGGTAGAACATCGGCGCGAGCGTTTCCAGGAACACACCAGCCTTCACGCATTCATCGCGCACCATCGCCATGCACGCGGCCATGCCATCAGCCTGCTGATACTTGTCCTTGAGCGCCGCGAGTTCGGCCTCGGCGTGCTCGGATGACTCACGCGACTGTGCGATCCGTTGTATTGCGGTACGTTCATTCTCTCGCAACTCCGCATTCTCCAGCGCGAGCCGCAGCAGTTCGGCGCGGATGGTGCGGAAGTATTCAGAGTCTGGGCTATCCGGTCCAAAGCTGAAAAGCGCCGCGAGCGCACCAACCGCCTCGTGCACGTCCTCGGGCAGCCCCGCCAACTCGTCTGTGTGGTCAGTCATGGACGTTCCGTTAAGAATGATTCGTGGCGTTGTCGAAGCATGCGCTTCAATAGTTCTCTGCGCACCCGATAAAGCCAGGTATTCAGCTTGTCGAGTTCTTTATCGGCCACACGCATGCACTCCGGGCACAGCGACTTTATGTCGTCGGTCTGGTAGCAATCCCGCAGCGGTTCCGCGTACTCGACTTTCTTTCCGCAAATATCACACGACATCACTCGCCCTCCTTCGCATCGCCCGACTCCTGCGCCATCGCGGCGTCATCGTTGGGGTGTCCGTGATAAATGACCACGCGGGCCGGGTCGATGCGTTTTCCGTCAACCGTGAACCCCGTGCCGAATTGGAGTGCATCGTCTAACGCGGTGCGCGTATCCCGCGCATCCCGCGCGGACATCCCGAGCTCGTCGGCGGCGCGCTTCACGTCGACATCCAAACTGGTCAGGCCGATCAACTTGTTCTGCATCTCGGCCGCGGCGTCCTTGTGCA
>JBQCCP010000069.1:0-36794 GCA_051962095.1 Rhodanobacteraceae bacterium | reverse complement strand
ACGGGGTTGAAGGGTTTGCCCGACTTGATGACGCCAAAGGCCACCTGCGCAAGCTTGCGCATCATGGCGCCGATGATCAGTTTGGGCGGTTTGCCGTGGGTGGCCAGACGTTGCTGGAAGCGCTTGCCCCACGCGGTCTTGTACAGGGTCACCATGGCCGGCATGTACAGTGCGCGGCGCAGGAAGGCGTGGCCGATCTTGGACAGGCGCGGCTTGGCGCGGACGCTGCTGCCCGATTCGTGCAGGCGCGGACTCAAGCCGGCAAACGCCACGAACTGGCGCGCCGACTGGAAGCGTTCGCCGCTCACGCCGTAGGCGAGCAGGACCGCGATGGTGCGTTCGCCCAGGCCGGGAATGGAGGCCAGCAGTTCGCGCTGGCCGTGCAGGTGATCATCGTCGTCGAGCAGCTTGGCGATGGCCTGCTCGATGCGCTCGAGTTCCGAAGCGAGCCAGGCCAGGTGCGTCTCCACGCTGGTGCGCACATCCTCGCGCAGGCTCTCGCAGCGGTTCTTCTCCTGGGTCTGCATCTCCACCAGGCTCTGGTGGCGCAGGACCAAGGCCCGCAACCGGCGTTCGGCTTCCGAGGGCGGTGTCCACGCCGGCGGTTGCTTCTCCCGGCAGAAGTCCGCCAACAGCTTGGCATCCACGGCATCGGTCTTGCTGCGCAGCCCCAGTGACTGCCCGTGCGCCTTGGCCAGGGCCGGATTGATCACCGACACCCGCTGCCCGGCATCGGCCAGATACAACGCGGCCGCTTCCCAATAGATCCCCGTGGCCTCCATGCAGGCGTGCACCCGATCGGCGCCATGACGGTGCAGCCAGTCGTTCAACTGGGCGAATCCTTCCGGCGTGTTGGCGAACCGCTTGGTGCGGTACTTGGTCCCCAGCCACAGGGCACAGTCCAGCTTGGCTTTGGCGACATCGATTCCCAACGGCATCGTCGCAGTGTTCATGCTTGCGCTCTCCACCTTGTGAATGCAGGCTCCGGGCAAGCCCGGGCCGAAGATACTGTTCGAGTTGTCGCAAGTTGAAACCGGGCGTGCGGTGCAAGATCTACGCTACGGCTTTGAGCCAAGGTCGGGCACGGCATCCGCACACCCTTTTGCCCCAGCGCGACTCGGGCAAAATCACAATACAAGGTCGGGCTGATCCCGGACCCGGTCCGGGACAAGCCCGACGATATTCGGTGGGTGTCAGTGTTGGGCTTCTTCTGGATTGCATCCGGAGTCAGCCCAACCTAGCGAATCAAAAAAAGATTTTCTGCTTCTGCTTGCGGTAGCGCCGCCACGCATCGATCGACAGCCCGCCCGCGCCGCGCACCGCCAGCACCAAGAAGCCACCGGCGATTGCGAGGTTCTTCATGAAATTGATCCACTGTTCGTGGTCGGCGAAGTTGTTGTGGAAGATCATCGCCGCCAACAACGTGTAAACGAACAGGCCGACCGCCGCCCAGCGGGTCAGCAGGCCGCACAGCACGGCGAGCCCGCCGCCGAGTTCCGCGAAGATCACCAGCGGCAGCAAGCCCGGCGCCAGCCCGTGGGCGATCAGGAGCTTGGTGGTGTCGTGATAGGCCATGACCTTGCCGATGCCGGACAGGATGAAGATCAGCGAGAGTCCGAGTCGGCCTACAAACAAGCTGAAGTTCTGCATCATGGATTCCGTGGGTCGCTGGCGGCCGCGTGCGCGGACGACCGCGCATGCGCCGGCCGGTGGATCAATCCGCCGCGAGGGCGGCGCGAAGGCGTGGCGTGAGCACGCGCTTGGCAAACAGGTAGTGGTCGCGCCAGTAATAGCCGTCCAGTTCATCCAGCCGGACCGTGCCGCCCTTGTCCGGTGCATTCACGAAACGGCCGTTTCCGACATAAATCGCGACGTGGGTGACGCGGTGACGATGGCCGAAGAACAGCAGGTCGCCGGGCTCGAGGGCAGCGCGGGCGATCTCCGGCGCATCCAGCGCGGCCATTTCGCGCGAGGTGCGCGGCAGCGCCATGCCGGCTTCGGTCCGGAACACGTAATCAACCAGGCCCGAGCAATCGAAGCCGGACGCCGGCGTGTTGCCGCCCCAGCGGTAGGGTGTGCCGACCAGACCGAGGGCACGGAACAGCACGTTGTTGGCGACATTGGCGGGCGGCAGCGGCGCGGGCTGGCGAGTGGGTGACACCGTGGTGCAGGCCGCCAGCCACAGCAGGACCGCGCAGCCTGCAAGCAGGCGAGCGCGGCGCCAGGACGCGTTCAACGCGCCGCCCCCGGAAGGGCGAACGTGGAACAGGCAAGCGGGTTGCGATCGGGAACGGGCATCGGATCGACGTGGCGGCCGCGCGGTGGCAGGCCGAAGGTACCCGATGGTGCCGGCAACGTCCAGCGTGGCGCGGACGCCGCCGGCCGTTTCAGCAGGCGGCGATGCGATCGCCCGCGCGGCCGTTGGTCTGCAGTTGCGCCGCCAGCGCCTGCTCGAACTGCGCCGTGCGCTGGCGTGCGCCTTCCGCGATCGCAGCGGGCACCGCCTGCTCGTCCAGGCAGCGGGCCAGGATCGCGCGGTGGTACGCGTTGAAGTCGGGGTCGCGGCTGGCTTCGTCCAGCGCGGCCAGCAGGGTGGCCAGCCAGCCCGCACCCGGGGCGCGAAGCATCAGCAGGATTTCGGGTACGCTGCAAAAACCGGTATCGACGTTGGCGTTCATGTGGATTCCCCTTGTGCAGGAATACCCCTGCAGGAATGATGCCAACCGTGACGGAGTGCCGGAAATCGAGACTCCATCCGGCTGGGGCATGATGGGTGGTCGCCCGCGCCCAGGGCCGCCCGAGTCCGGCAGCACGTCCGGGCTCGCGTCCCGTTACCGCCGCGGGGCCGCCTCGTTTCGGCCGCGACCCGACCGACGCTACAATTGCAGGAATGAGTGAAGCACGCAGTGACGTTCTGATCCTGGGCGGCGGCGTGATCGGCCTGTTCTGCGCGCTGGCTCTGCTCCGCCGCGGCGCGTCGGTGCGGGTGGTCGACCGTGGCGAGCCCGGCTGCGGTGCCTCGCACGGCAATTGCGGCACCCTGACCCCCAGCCACGCGATTCCCCTGACGGTGCCCGGCATGCCGCGGCGCGCGCTGCACTGGATGCTGCGCCGCGACGCACCGCTGTATGTCAGCCCGCGCCCCGATCCCGAGCGCTGGCGCTGGCTGCTGGCCTTTGCGCGCCGCTGCAACCTCGGTTCCGCCGAGCACGCGGCGATCGTGCGCGCGGCGATCCTCAAGCGTTCGTGGACCCTGCTGCCGCGCGTGCTGGTGGAGGAGGGCATCCAGTGCGAATACGCGCCGGCCGGCAATCTGTACGTATATCGCGATCGGCACACGCTGGAGCACGACCGTCCTGAAATCGACTGGCTGCACCGCCTGGGCGTGGCCGCGACCGCGCTGGCCGGCGACGTGGCCGAGCAGATGGAGCCGGCGCTGCTGCCGGGCGTGGTCGGGGGCATCCTGCACGCCGACGACGCGCAACTCCGTCCGGATCTGCTGGTCGAGGGCCTGGCGCGGCGGGTGCGCGACCATGGCGGCCTCATCGAATCCGGCGCCGCGGTGCAGGGTTTCCATTGCGCGAACGGCAGGGTGGATGCCGTGCGTACTTCGCGCGGGGATTTTTCCGGCGAACGTACCGTGATGGCGCTGGGTGCCTGGACGCCGCGGGTGGCGGCGATGCTGGACCTCAAGGTCCCGATCCAGCCGGGCAAGGGTTATTCGATCACGATGTCGCGGCCCGATCCGTGTCCGCGCCGCGCGCTGGTGCTGCGCGAACCCAGCGTGTGCGTGACCGCGTGGGGTTCGGGCTACCGACTGGGCAGCACCATGGAGTTCTCGGGCTACGACGACCGCCTCAACCGCACGCGACTCGATGCATTGAAGCGCGGCGCGGCCGCGTACCTGCGCGCGCCCGTCGGCGCGGAACTGCGCGAGGAGTGGTGGGGCTGGCGGCCGATGTGCGTCGATGAGGTTCCGCTGATCGGGCCGGTCAAACGCTGGAACAACCTCCTGCTCGCGACCGGCCACGGCATGCTGGGCGTCAGCATGAGCGCGGCCACCGCGGAACTGGTCGACGCCTTGATCGCGGGTGCGCCGCCGGTCATCGACCCGCTTGCGTACGCGCCGACGCGGTTCGGATTGTAGGAACGCTGCACGAATCGCGGCGAGCGTTCAACTCGAGAGAGTGCTATGGCCTGTCGGGTGACGGCGATTCTGCACCCGTTTGGGCGGAATTGACCACGGTCGCTCCACAAATTGTCCACAGCTTTTGCGACGGTGTGTACCCGGAGGTTGATGTATCGCGCGGCGTGAGACAGCGCCTTATCATCCTCGGCATGGTCAGACCCTGCTGCCCGCATCCACCGCACACGCCTGCATGAGCGCCGTCCTGCCCGAACGCAATCCGCCGTCGCGCATCGACGTCCTGCGCGTGCCGCCGCATTCGATCGAGGCCGAGCAGTCGGTGCTGGGCGGCCTGATGCTGGTGGGCGAGGCTTGGGACCAGGTCGCCGACCGGCTGGTCGAGGAGGACTTCTATCGCCGCGAACACCGCCTGATCTTCCGCGCGATCGGCGAACTCGCGATGGCGGGCCAGCCCTGCGACGCGGTTACGCTGGGCGAGTGGTTCGAGCGCCACGGCGAAACCGCCAACATCGGCGGCGTCGCCTATCTGGCCGAACTGGCCAACAACACGCCCAGCGCGGCCAATATCGCTGCGTACGCCGACATCGTGCGCGACAAATCGGTGCTGCGGAAACTGATCGAAGCAGGCACCCAGATCGCGGGCGACGGTTTCAATCCGGAAGGGCGCAACACCCCGGAAATCCTGGAAACCGCCGAGCAGCGCGTGTTCAAGATCGCCGAAGCCGGCGCGCGCGGGCGCAAGCAGGTCGTGCCGGTGCGGCAGTCGGTTAAGGAAGCCGTGGAACTGCTGGCGCAGCGCTACGCCAACCGCGGCCAGTTGAACGGCCTCACCACCGGTTTCAAGGATCTCGATGACCTGACAAGCGGCATGCAGCGGCAGGATCTGGTGATCGTGGCGGGGCGTCCCTCGATGGGCAAAACCGCCTTCGCGCTCAATATCGTCGAAGCGGTCGCGATGCGCGCCAAGCAGCCGGTGCTGATCTTCTCGATGGAAATGTCGGCCTCGCAACTGGCCTTCCGCCTGATTTCGTCGCTGGGCCGTATCAACCAGCAACAACTGCGCACCGGCGAGCTGGCCGAAGAAGAGTGGCCGCGCGTCAGCCAGGCCGCCTCGCTGCTGTCCGAATCGAAGATCTTCATTGACGACACGCCGGCGCTGTCGCCCGGCGAGCTACGTTCGCGCGCACGACGGATGATGCGCGAGCACGGACTGGGACTGGTCGTGATTGACTACCTGCAACTGATGCAGGTGCCCGGCAATTCGGAAAACCGCGCCACCGAAATCTCCGAGATCTCGCGCAACCTGAAAGCGATGGCCAAGGAACTGGACGTGCCGGTGATCGCGCTGTCGCAGTTGAACCGCGCGTTGGAACAGCGCAACGACAAGCGTCCGGTGATGAGCGACCTGCGCGAATCGGGCGCGATCGAACAGGACGCTGACCTGATCCTGTTCATCTACCGCGACGAGGTCTACAACAAGGAGTCCAGCCACAAGGGCATTGCCGAAATCATCATCGGCAAGCAGCGCAACGGCCCCATCGACACCGTCAAGCTGACCTTCCTCGGCCAGTACACCAAGTTCGAGAACTACGCGCCGGAAGCCTACATCGGCACTCTGGAGTGAGTGCTTGAGCCGCTCCGCGACCGCGACCATCCATCTCGGTGCCTTGCGCGCCAACCTGGCGCGGGTGCGCGCACTCGCCCAAGGCGCCAAAGTGATGGCGGTGGTGAAAGCCGACGCCTACGGCCACGGCCTCGAACGCTGCGCGCGTGCACTCGGCGAAGCCGATGCTTTTGGTGTGGCCTCGATCGCCGATGGCCTGCGATTGCGCGCCGCCGGGCACCGTCAGCGGATCGTGGTGCTGTCGGGGCCCGACACGGCCGGCGACCTGGCCGAGATGCGCCGGTTGCGACTGGAAGCGGTGATCCACCACGACTCGCAGCTCGCGATGCTGGAAGCCGAACACGGCGGCGATCCGCTGAAAGTGTGGCTGAAGCTCGACACCGGGATGCACCGTTTGGGTTTTCCCCCGGAACGTGCGTGCGAACTGCACGCGCGCTTGCGGGCGTTGCCCGCGGTCGACCCGGCGGTCGTGCTGATGACGCACTTCGCCTCCAGCGACGAATTCGACAACGACTTGACCGAGCGCCAGACACGGCGCTTCCTCGAAGCAACGAAGGACCTGCCGGGCGAACGTGCGTTATCGAATTCGGCTGGACTGCTGGGTTGGCCGGTTGCACATGGAAACTGGTTTCGCGTCGGTGGACTGCTGTATGGCTTGTCGGTCGCGCAAGGCAAGACCGGCGCCGATTTCGGATTTCAACCTGCGATGACCATGGCGACTCGCCTCGTCGCGATCAACCACATCGCGCGCGGCGAGCGCGTGGGTTATGGCGCGACGTGGGAATGTCCGGAGGACATGCGCATCGGCGTCGCCGCGATCGGTTACGGCGACGGTTACCCGCGCAGTGCACGCTCTGGCACGCCGGTGCTTGTCGGCGATGCGCCCGCCAGCGTGATCGGCCGCGTGTCGATGGACTTGCTGACGCTCGACTTGCGCAACGCGCCCAATGCAAAAGTTGGCGATGTGGTGGCGCTGTGGGGACCGCAACTGCCCGCCGAGGTGATCGCCGACCACGCCGGCACGATTGCCTACGAACTCACCTGCGGCGTCACCCGCCGTGTCTTGTTCACGGAGGACGATGTCTGATGGCCAAAGCGAAGACGGCTTACGTCTGCAGCGATTGCGGTGCGGAATATCCCAAGTGGCAGGGCCAGTGCGAAGCGTGCGGGGCGTGGGACACGCTGAGCGCGTTCGTGGTGCAGCCCGCGAAAGAGGCGGCGCATGCGTCGCGGCGGGTAGGTTATGCGGGCGCGGAAGCCGCCAAAGTACAGCCGCTCGCGCAGGTCGCCGGCGAGGTCGAGCAACGGCACCTCGTTCGGATCGGCGAGCTCGACCGCGTTCTGGGCGGCGGCCTGGTGGAAGGTTCGGTGGTTTTGGTAGGCGGCGATCCGGGCATCGGCAAATCGACGTTGCTGCTGCAGACGCTCGCCGCACTGGGCGAACGCCTGCCTGGCTTGTACGTCAGCGGCGAGGAATCGCTGGCGCAGATCGCCGCACGCGGGCATCGACTGGGACTGGAACTGGCACCACTGCGCGCGTTGGCAGAAACCTGCGTTGAACGGATTCTGGAACACGCCGTGGCAGAAAAGCCGCGCGTGCTGGTGGTCGATTCGATCCAGACCATCTGGACCGAAACCCTGCCGGCCGCGCCGGGATCGGTGTCGCAGGTGCGCGAATCCGCCGCGCGCCTGGTGCGCTTTGCGAAGCAGACCGGTACCTCCGTGTTCCTGGTGGGACATGTGACCAAGGAAGGCGGGATCGCCGGCCCACGCGTGCTGGAACACATGGTCGACGCGGTGCTGTATTTCGAGGGCGAGACCGGTTCACGCTTTCGCGTGTTGCGCGCGTTCAAGAACCGCTTCGGTGCGGTCAACGAACTCGGCGTGTTCGCGATGGGCGACAAGGGCCTGCGCGAAGTGCCGAATCCGTCGGCGATTTTCCTGTCGGCGCAGCGGGGCGCGACGCCTGGCAGCGCGGTGATGGTGACGCGCGAGGGCACGCGGCCATTGCTGGTGGAAGTGCAGGCGCTGGTCGATCAATCGAACCTCGGCAACCCGCGCCGCGTCGCGCTGGGGCTGGAGCAGAATCGGCTGGCGATGCTGCTGGCGGTGCTGCATCGCCATGGCGGTGCAGCGGTGTTCGACCAGGACGTGTTCGTCAACGTGGTCGGCGGCATCCGGGTGCAGGAAACCGCGGCCGACCTGCCGGTATTGCTGGCGGTGCTGTCGAGCTTCCGCGATCGCGCGTTGCCCGAGAAAACCGTGGCGTTCGGCGAAGTAGGCCTGTCCGGCGAGGTGCGGCCGGTGCCGAATGGCGAGGAACGCCTGAAGGAAGCCGCGCACCACGGCTTCCGCCGTGCAATCGTGCCGCAGGCCAATGTGTCGAAGAAGGCCGCGCGCATAGGCGATCTCGAAATCATCGGCGTGGAACGGCTGCGCGAAGCGATCGATGCCGCGTGTGACTGATCACAACGCCCGAAGCAAATGGCGTCATTCCGGGCCGAGCCGCAGGCCCGAACCCGACTGCGGATTGCAGGATTGCAAACGCGAACGCCGCAGGCGGCGCGCAGCGCAAGCGCCATGGATGGCGCGAGTCAATCGGTCTGATGCCCTGGCCTGTCCATGATCGATTCCGGGTTCCGCCGCGAAGAGCCGCGGCGGCCCCGGAATGACGAACAACCATTCCGTTTGCTAAATCGCGAGGCTGCGCAAGGCGGCGCCTCCAGGCGCCACCCGCAGCACCGAACCCTGTTCGTACCAGTCGCCCAGCACGATGCGCTGCGTGGGTGTGCCATCGAGGGTGAAGTCGTGGATCGCGGGACGGTGGGTGTGGCCGTGGATCATCCGCGTGACGCCGGCGTCGCGCATGGCGGCTTCGACGGCAGCCTGGTTCACGTCCATGATCGCCATGTCGGTGGTCGAGGTGTGCGCGCGGCTGGCGTCGCGGGCCTGCTTGGCGAACGCGCGGCGCTCGGTCAATGGACGCGCGAGGAACGCAGCCTGCCAGGCCGGATCGCGCACTTGCTTGCGGAACGCGAGGTACGCCGCATCGTCGGTGCACAGCACATCGCCGTGAAGGATCAGCGTGGACGTGCCGTGCAAATCGATGACGGTGCCGTCATCGAACAACTGCATGCCGCAGCGGCGTGCGTAATCGGTGCCCAAAAGAAAATCGCGGTTGCCCGCAATGAAACGCACCGGCACGCCGGCCTCGGCGACGCCGCGCAACGCTTGCGCAATGCGCGCATTCAGGACGGCGTCATCGTCGTCGCCGATGTAGGCCTCGAACAGGTCCCCCAGCACGTACAGCGCATCGGCGCGGCGCGCTTCGCCCGCGCAGAAACGCTCGAAGTCGGCGACGATGTGCGGCCGCGCGTCGTCGAGGTGCAGGTCGGAGACGAACAGCGTCGGCACGGATCAGTGCTTCGTGCCGGGCTTCTTCTTGGAAGCCGGCGCGGACGCCGGGACCTGTCCGGTGACAGGCGAAACCGGTTCCTCGGTCGGGTGCGCAGCTTCGCCGATCACCTTCGCGCTTTCGATCACCACCAGCGGCCGCGGCACATCGCCGATGAACGGGCCTTGCGGTCCGGTCGGCAGGTTGTCGATCTTGTCCACCACGTCCATGCCCTTGACCACCTTGCCGAATACCGCGTAGCCCCAGGTCATGCCGCTCTGGTTGCCCACATAGTCGAGCCGCGGGTTGTCCACCACGTTGATGAAGAATTGCGCGGTCGCGGAATCGGGATCGGGCCCGCGCGCCGCCGCGATGGTGCCGCGCAGGTTGGAGAGCCCGTTGTTGGCTTCGTCGGGAATCGGCGGCAGCGTGCGCTTGGGCCGCAGCTCGCGTGTGTACAGGCCGCCCTGGACCAGGTAGCCCGGGATCACGCGATGGAACACGGTGCCGTCATAAAAACCGTCCTTCACGTATTGAAGGAAATTGGCGACGGTCTTGGGCGCCTTGTCGGGGAATAGTTCGATCACGAAGTCGCCCTGCGTGGTCTTGATCTCGACCTGCGGATGCGCGGGCGCGGCCGGTGCAGGCGCGGACGATGCGGAAGCAGGCGGCGCCGCCTCCGCATGCGCGAAGGCGAACGCGAACGGCAGGAGCAGAGCGGGCAGCAGCCGGCGGATCGGAATCATGGCAGTGGGACGCAAGGCGAAAGCCGCATGATAAGCGAACGCTTCGTTTCGGACAGCGCGGCCCGGCGGCTCACGGCTTGGCGCAGGCGGCGCCGGCGCAGGCGCCGAACCGGAATCCGGTCTGCCCGTTCGGCGAAGACCGGTTCTGCAGCGAGTTGCCGTCGTTCTGGTCCGGGTCCAGATGCCGGCGCCGCATTTCCAGCACGATCGGGGTGACCTGCGCGATGCGCGCGTCGATCTGTGCGCGGGTGTAGTAGTCGAGATCGTGGCGCTTCAGCAGCCGATGCAACTGATCCAGCGCGTCGGCGGGACGGCCGGACAGGAAGGTGGCGTCGGCGTAGGCGATGCCGGCGTGCACGTCGTCGCCCGCGACATGGCAGGCGTGGCCATAGGCGGCGTAGAGCGAGGGTTCGGAGTCGTCATTGAGCAGCGGCTTCAGCAGCGCCTGTGCGGTTTTTGCGCTGGGCTTGCTGCCGTCGTCGAGCAGTGTGCGGCTGTAATCGAGCACGATCGACGGATCGTTGGGCCACATCGCGTTGAGCGAGGCGTAGCGTTGCAGGGCCTCGCTGCGCTGGCCCGCGTGGCGTTCCGCGTCGGCCAGCCCCAGCGCGAGGCTGAGGTTGTCGGGCTTCTCCTTCGCGAGCCTGGCCATGATCGGCACGGCCTTGGCCGCCTGGTTCAGTTGCAGCAGCACCAGCGCATAGCCGTACTGGTTCGCGGTCGCGTCGGCGAACTTGCTGCTGCCGACCATGTTGCGGGTGTAATAGTCGAGCACCGAACGCGGATCGCTGGACGACAGCACCCGCACGCGTTCGCGCATCAACTGGTATTGCAGTTCGCTGGGACCGCGCGCGGAATGATCCAGCAGCGTCGTGCCGTTTTTGACGAACGGCAGCGGCAGCATCCCGGTCGTGGGCGGATCGGGGGTGTTGACCCATATTCCGTATTGCTTCTCGCCATCGACCTTGGCGATGCGCAAGTTCATTTCCTTTTCCAGCACCCGCGCGCGGGCGCGCGCATCGGCGATGCGTACGCTGTTGACCGGATGGTCCTGCAGGAAATCGGGGATATTCCCCGCGGCCATGCCGCCTTCGCCGCCGGGTCGCAGCAGCGCCTGCATGTGCGCAAACACGGTGGCCATGGCTTCGGGATCGAAACCCGCCTTGGCCAGCGTATCGATGCCCACGTGGTCGGCCTCGGCCTCGTCCTTGCGGGTGAACTCGATCTGGTGCTGCTGCATCATCGCCATCACGGAATAGAACGCGCCGAGGGCGGGGTCGGGACCCTGCGCGTAGGGCGCATTGCCGTAGCCGTATCCGTAGGGTTGCGCCGGGGCGTAGCGATTGCCGGAGTCGACCCGCGAGGCCGCCAGGGCCGCCGCGAACGCGCCCAGCACGTACAGCGGCGTGGACTTCTTCTGGTCTTCCAGCGCGCGTTGCAGATGGTGCTGGCTGATGTGCGCCAGCTCGTGTGCCATCACCGCCGCGAGCTGGTCCTGGTTCTGGGTGATCGTGATCATCCCCGAGAAGATGAACACGTAGCCGCCGAAGGTTGCGAATGCGTTGATCTCCGGCACATTCAGGGCGGTGAAGGTGTAGTGCTGGCTCGGATCGCTGCTGGCCGAGGCCAGCCGGTAGCCGAGCGTGCGCAGGTACTGGTCCACCTGCGGGTCGTCCAGCACCAGGTGCGCGGCGCGCAGCTCGCGCAGGAATTCCGCGCCGTAGGCTTGCGCTTCCTGCGGCGACATCACCGTGTCGGCCGAACTGCCGAGGTTGGGCAGCCGGACGTCCGCCTGCTGCGCGAGTGCCGGCAGCGACAGCGCCAGTGTCGCGGCGAAGGTCAGCAGGTGGCGAAAGCGCTTGGGCATGATCGGAAACGGACGTGTTCGAAATTGGACCTGTTCCGGTGCGTTTGGTTCGAGCGCGCGCGGTGAGGCACATCGCACCCGAAACCGGCAGCCATTCTCGGTTCCGGCATGTTCAGCCGGGGTAAAATGCCGGCACCGGGAGCGCTTTTGTATGGCCGATATCGAAATCTACTCCACCGCGGCCTGCGGTTACTGCGTGGCCGCCAAGAACCTGCTGAAGTCCAAAGGGCTCGCGTGGCGCGAATTGCGGATCGACGTCGATCCCGCTGCCCGCCGCGAGATGCTGGACCGGGCGCCGGGCGCGCGCACCGTGCCGCAGATCTTCATCAATGGCGTGCACGTGGGCGGTTTCGACCAACTCGCCGCGGCGGACCGCAGCGGGAAGCTGAACGAGCTGCTTTCATGCGATCGTCCATGATCGCGGCGTCAACGGACTTTCTCGCAAACCCATTTTGCCGCGAGCCTGAGAGTCCAGAACGGCCATCCGTGGCCTGACTTTTCACAACAGTCGCTTCGAATTGGTTTCGGGTGGCGCGACTTCCGCCGGCTGTTGCAACCTTGCTGGCGAGGCAATCATGGACGATCGCGCGCAAACACCCGATAATTCCGCGTTTGTTTGTCTGCTCCGTCGTCGCGGCCAACGCGTGTGACGGAGCGGCTGCCGTGAAAAGCCGGGCGCGGACGTCCGTGGTGGGACGCCCATGGCCGGTGCCGTTTGCACTTGCCGGAAGGCCCATCGAAGCGGCGATCAGGGATGATCGCAAAACCAAGGAGTTTGTGCGTGAGCAAAACGATTGCGGTGATCCGTGGCGACGGCATCGGCCCGGAAATCATGGACGCCACCCTGACGGTGCTGGACGCGCTCGATTGCGGGCTCGGTTACGACTTCGTCGATGCCGGCATGGTGGCGCTGGAAAACCACGGCGAGCTGCTGCCGCAGGCGACGCTGGATGCGATCGCGAAGCACGGCGTCGCGTTGAAGGGACCGCTGACCACGCCGATCGGCAAAGGGTTTTCCTCGTTGAACGTGGCGCTGCGCAAGCACTTCGACCTGTACGCGAACGTGCGCCCGGCGATCAGCTTTCCCGGCACCAAGGCGCGTTACGAGAACATCGACATCATCACGGTGCGCGAGAACACCGAGGGCGCCTACCTTTCCGAAGGCCAGACACTCTCCGAGGACGGCGAGGTCGCGCAGTCGATCGTGCGCAACACCCGCACCGGCGCTTCCCGGATCGTGCGCCACGCGTTCGAGCTGGCCGTGCGCAAGGGCCGCAGGAAAGTCACCGCGGTGCACAAGGCCAACATCATCAAGACCGCGTCCGGGCTGTTCCTGGACGTCGCGCGCGAGATCGCGAAGGAGTATCCGCAGATCGCGTTCAACGAGATGATCGTGGACAACACCTGCATGCAGTTGGTGATGAACCCGTGGCAATTCGACGTGATCGTCACCACCAACCTGTTCGGCGACATCCTTTCGGATTTGTGCGCGGGCCTGGTGGGCGGACTGGGCCTCGCGCCCGGCGCCAACATCGGCAAGGGCGCCGCGATTTTCGAAGCGGTGCACGGTTCCGCGCCCGACATCGCGGGCAAGAACGTGGCCGATCCCTGCGCGCTGCTGCTGGCGGCAGCCGAGATGCTGGATCACCTCGACATGACCGGCAAGGCGTCGCAAATCCGCAACGCGATCCGCGCCACGCTCGAAGCCCATGATCGGGTCACACCGGATCTCGGCGGCCATGGCACGACGGCATCGTTTGCCGAAGCGCTGGTGGAGCGCGTGCGCGGCTGATCGCTGCTCTTCCTTCCCGTTCAAGGGGAAGGCCGGGATGGGGATGGTGTTGTGAAACCCATCCCATCCCACCTCGCGCTGCGCGCGCGTTCGCTTCGCTCCGCCTTCCCTTGAAGGGGAGGGCTACAGAAATCTTGAAGCTCAGCCGAACATCCCGGGCTTGTAGTCGCCGACTTCAGGCCGCGCGGCGATGTTGATGCGGTTCCAGCTGTTGATCAGCGTCACCAGCAGCGTCAGGTCGACCAGTTCCTTCTCGTCGAATTGCGCGCGGGCTTCCTCGTACAAGGCATCCGGCACGGACTGGTCGTGCGCGGGCAGTTGCGTGAGCACTTCGCACCACGCCAGCGCGGCGCGTTCGCGCGCGCTGTAGAACGGCGTTTCGCGCCAGGCCGGCAGCACGTACAGGCGTTGCTCCGATTCGCCCGCCGCGCGGGCATCCCTGCTGTGCATGTCGAGGCAGTAGGCGCAACCGTTGAGCTGCGAAGCGCGCATCAGCACCAGGTTGCACAACTTCGGTTCCAGCGTGCTTTCGTGCAGTTGCTTGCTCAGCGCGAACAGCGGCTGCAGGGCGGTGAAATGTTTCTTGAGGGTGAAACGGGACATGGTTGGCTCCTTGGGTTGGATTGACGTGACGGAAGTACGTCACTCAATGCAAGGACGCACCACCTTCGTGTTTCGTGACCGCTTCGATGCGCGCGAGTTTGCCGGGATGACGAATGGTGTTGATCGAGGTGATCCGTTCGCCATCGCAGTCGATCCACATCGCATAGAACAATTGCCGGTCGCGCCAGCAGAGCAGGGCGGGTGCACCGTTCAGCGTGCGCAGTTCGTAGCGCAGTTCCACCTTGCGGGCCTGACGCGCGAGCTGCAGGTACAGCCGCGCCAGCCGCTCGGCGCCGTGCAGCGGATGCAGGGTCGCGCGGGCCAGGCCGCCGCCGTCGGCCACGTGCACCGCGTCCTCGGCAAACAACGCGCGCATGGTGGCTTCGCTGGGCTGGCGCATGGCCTCGACGAAACGTTGCAGCAGGCGGCGTTGCGCCGGCGCGTCCACTTGAAAGCGCGGACGGCCTTCGCGCAGCCGCTCTTTCGCGCGGTGCACGCGTTGGCGGCAGGCGTCTTCCTCGATGCCCAGGATCGCCGACGCCTCGGCGTGGCTGTAATCGAAGACCTCGTGCAGCAGGAAGGCGGCGCGTTCGTCGGGACTCAGGCGTTCGAGCAGCAGCAGGAACGACAGCGTGAGCGTTTCGCTGCTTTCCAGTTCTGCGTCGGGCGAAGTGGCCGACGCATCGACGGGTTCGGGCAGCCACGGACCGGAATAGCGTTCGCGCTCGGTCTTGGCGCGCCGCAGGCGATCGAGCGCGATGCGGGTGGTCACGGTGACCAGCCACGCCTCCGGATCGTCCAGCGTCGCCACGTCCTGTGCCTGCCAGCGCAGCCACGCGTCGTGCAGCGCGTCTTCCGCGTCCGCGGGCACGCCGAGCATCCGGTAGGCGAGGCCGAACAGGCGTGGACGGTGTTGCTGGAACAGATCGGTTTGGATTTCCACGCGTCCCAAACTCCGGCGGGGTTTGTCCCAGGACGTGCAAGCCCGCGCCAGCGTGACAGGTCTTCAGCGCAGCAGCGGCCAGGGCGCGAGCAGCAACACCCACAGCAGCGCGAGGCTGCCCGCGAATTTCATCGCCTTGAACAACTTGCGGTGGCGCTGCTTGAAGCCGCGGCTTTTCTCGCGACGTTGCCGCAGCGCCGAGAACAGGCGGTTGATCGCGCCGGTGGGCTCGCTGACCTGGTTGGGAGAGGCGGTGATCGCGCCCATGAAATTGCTGACGTGGTGGTTGATCCAAATCATCACCCGCGAACGCAACGGACGTTCGAGGTCGGCGAAGAAGATCACCCGGGTCATGTCGGTCTTGTTCTCGACCCAGTGCACGCAGGTTTCGTCGAAGATCACGTCCTCACCGTCGCGCCAGAAATATTCCTGGCCGTCCACGAAGATGTGGCAGTCGCGTGAGTTGGGCGTGATCAGGCCCAGGTGGTAGCGCAGCGAGCCCGCGAACGGATCACGGTGCGGGTTCAGCGTCACGCCCGGCGGCAGCAGCGCGAACATCGCGGCCTTGACCCCCGGAATGCGGTTCACCAGTTCCACCGTCTTCGGGCACAGCTTCTGCGCGGACGGCAGTGGTTCGCCGTACCACTTCACGTAGAAGCGCTTCCAGCCGACCTTGAGGAATGACGCGAAACTTGCGTCGTCGTCCTTCAGCGCGTCACGGATGTGGCCCTGGTCGAACAGGCCGGCGGCTTCGTCGCGAATCACCTGCCAGTTGTCGCGCAATGCATCGACCGCGGTGAAGCGCTTGCGGTCGGGAAACGCGCCGGCCGGCACCGCGGAAAACGCATACATCAACAGGTTGTAGGGCGCGAACACCGTGGCGTGGCTCGCCAGTTGCCGGCCGAGTTTCAGGCGCACGCGGCTGCGGAAATGCACCGCCAGCGCGCTCAGCAAAAACAGCGCAATCAGGCCCAGTAGGACGAGGCGGAGGATCAGCAGCGCGGACATGGCATGGACAGGCGCGAAGTTGCGGCGATTTTAGCGCGGCCGCTGCGCCAGCACCCTGAGCGGCGTCACGCCCGGTGTGTACGCGCGCGCCAGCGCGCGTTGCACGAAGGCGATTGCATGACGCGTGGCGGCACGTGGCGCGCGGCCTCTCGCCAGTTCCGCCGCCAGCGCCGCCGACAGCGTGCAGCCGGTGCCATGGGCCTCGAACGGCAGCTTGCGGTTGCGGATTTCGAACATGCCGCGCGCGTCGAACCAGCGATCGACCACTTCGCGTCCGCGGCCGTGGCCGCCCTTCAGCAGCACGGCTTTCGCGCCGAACTCGCGGAGTTTCATCGCGGCGCGCTCGCCGTCGCGCGCGTGGCAGATCGCGATTCCGGTCAGCGCCTCGGCTTCAGGGAGGTTGGGCGTCAGCACGTCGGCCAGCGGGATCAGGTGTTCGATCAGCACCCTGACCGCACTCTTGTCCAGCAGGCGGGCGCCGGACGTTGCGATCATCACCGGATCGACCACCAGCCAGCGCGGCTGGCGGCGCGCGAGTTCGCGCGCGACGGTTCGTACCGTGCGCGCATCACCCAGCATTCCGGTCTTGACCGCGGCGATCGCAAAATCGTCGAAGACCGCATCGAGTTCTGCGGCGAGGTGTTTCGCCGGGACAGGATGTACCGCGGTGACGCCTTGCGTGTTCTGCGCGGTCAGCGCGCTGATCGCGCAGGTGCCGTGTACCCCCAGCGCAGCGAAAGTCTTCAGGTCGGCCTGGATGCCCGCGCCGCCGCCGGAATCGGAACCGGCGATGGTGAGGCAGCAGACGGGACTCGGGGCTCGGGATTCGGGATTCGGCAAAGGCATGGATTTTTTGCCGTCATTCCCGCGAAAGCGGGAATCCAGTGGCTTTGCCGGTGATGAAGGTAAAGGCACTGGATTCCGGGTTCGTCGCCGATGAAGCCGGCGATGCCCCGGAATGACGATGTGTTGTGAGACGTCTGGACTCCACTGGTCACAATGCTTCGGAGGCGAAATCCGCCAACCGCGAACGCTCACCGCGCCGCAGCGTGATGTGCGCCGCATGCGGCCACTGTTTGAAGCGATCGACCGCGTAAGTGAGCCCCGACGTGGTTTCGGTCAAGTAAGGTGTGTCGATTTGCTCGACGTTGCCGAGGCAGACGATCTTGGTGCCGGGCCCGGCGCGGGTGATCAGTGTTTTCATCTGTTTGGGCGTCAGGTTCTGCGCCTCGTCGATGATCAGGTAACGCGACAGGAACGTGCGCCCGCGCATGAAATTCAGCGAGCGGATCTTGATGCGCGACGCCAACAGGTCGTTGGTTGCCTGGCGGCCCCACGAACCACCTTCCTCGGGATTGGTGAGCACTTCGAGGTTGTCGGTGAGCGCGCCCATCCACGGCGTCATCTTCTCCTCTTCGGTGCCGGGCAGGAAACCGATGTCCTCGCCCACCGACACCGTCGCGCGGGTCATGATGATTTCGCGGTAGCGCTGCTGGTCCATCACCTGCGCCAGTCCCGCCGCGAGCGCCAGCAAGGTTTTGCCGGTGCCTGCGGTGCCGAGCAGGGTGACGAAGTCGACGTCCGGATCCATCAGCATGTTCAGCGCGAAGTTCTGCTCGCGGTTGCGCGCGGCGATGCCCCACACGCTGTGCGCGCTGCTGGTGTAGTCGTGCAGCAGCGCCAGCCTGGCCTTGTCGCCGGGCTGGCCGAGCACGCGCAATTCCACGCTGTTCTCGCCCGGCAGGTACAGGCATTCGTTGGGCTGCCAATGCTCGTCGTCGCGCGGCTTCAATTCGTAGAAGGTCTGGCCGCGTTCGGACCACGAGCGCAGGTCCGGATGGCGATCCCAGAAGTCGGCCGGCAATTCGGCCGAGCCGGTGTAGAGCAGCGAGAAATCATCCAGTGCGCGGTCGTTCTCGTAATCCTCGGCGGCGACGCCGAAGATGGTCGCCTTGATGCGCAGGTTGATGTCCTTGGACACCAGTGCCACCGCGGCGTCGGGATGCTGCTCGCGCACATCCAGGATCGCGGCGAGGATGCGGTTGTCGGCCTTGCCCTGCCCGTTGCTGGTTCGGGTCTGGAAGTAAAGGCGTCCGTTCGCGCCGCCGCTGCGCAGTTTCACGCCGTCGGGCTGCGCCAGCGGTACGCCATCGGCGATGCCATGGCTGTTGTTGCGTTCGATCAGCTCGTTGAGGAAGCGGCTGGCCTGGCGCGCGTTGCGCGCGACTTCGGACACGCCCTGCTTCTTCTCGTCCAGTTCCTCCAGCACCGTCATCGGGATGAACACGTCGTGTTCCTCGAAGCGGAACAGCGCGGTGGGATCGTGCAGCAACACGTTGGTGTCCAGCGCATAGAAACGCCGGGCGGCAGACTTCGGCATGGAGGCTCCGGAAGCGGGAGAAGAATCGGGCGCGCGCCTGACGCGCTTGGCTGGAGCGGATCGGGCGGACTTGCTCACTTGGCGGGAATCGCGTCCAGCACGGCCTGGGCATGGCCGGGCACTTTCACGCCGCGCCATTCCTGCACCAGCTTGCCTTCGGGATCGATCAGGAAGGTGCTGCGGTCGACGCCGAGATATTCGCGGCCGTACAGTTTTTTCATGCGGATCACGTCGAATGCCTTGCACCAGGTTTCGTCGGTATCGGCGATCAGCGGGAACGGCAGGCCGAGTTTTTCCTTGAAGCCATCATGGGAGCGCGCGCTGTCGCGCGACGCGCCCACGATCGTGGCGCCGCGGCGCCTGAACTTCGTGTACAGGTCGCGGAAGTCGCCGGCTTCGCGGGTGCAGCCGGTGGTGTTGTCCTTGGGGTAGAAATACAGCACCACCCATTGGCCGCGAAGGTCGGCCAGTTTCAGCGTGTCACCCGACTGGACCGTTCCCGCGAGTTTGGGAACCTTGTTGCCGATCTTGGTCATTTGTTTGAAGTCACTGGATTACACGCGGCTCCTGCCGCGCACCCTTCTGGCCATCGGCTGCACCGATGTTCGCTCCGGCGTCCTGCCTCCGCAGTCCGGCTTTCGCCGTGATGACGGTCAAAGGAAGGTTGCACTTTAAAACTTCACCGGATCCATGATTGCGTCGAGATTCAAGCCGTCGCACATTTCCATGAATTCGTCGCGCAGCTCGGCGATGCGGGTGTCGGCGGGAATCCCGATCGTCAGTTGCGCCTGGAACATGTCGGCCCCGGTCTGCATGGCCTGGTAACGCATCGAAGACATCTGCTCGATGCTGATCGCGCGGCGGTTGAAAAAGTCGATCAGTTCCACCAGCACGCCGGGCTTGTCGGCCGCGACCACTTCGACCATGTACGGCAGCAAATGGCTCTGCTGGTCGCGCGGCTGGGTGCGATAGCTCAGCAGGTGCACGTTGTCGCTGCGACCGACGCGCACCAGCGCGGTTTCCAGCTTGGCGATCGCGTCCCAGCCGCCCCGGGCCAGCAGCAGCACCGAGACGTCGGCGCCCACGGTGGCGACCCGCGACTCCACGAGGTTGCAGCCGGCGTCGGCGATGCGCCGAGACAGCACCAGCAGGGGCGAGTCCGTCGCTGGCGCGACGGCCTGGATCAGCAACTGGTGGTCGGTGGCGGGGCGCGCCGCGGGAGGGTTCAAGCGGGTGACGGTTTTGAGGTTCACGAAGGAAAGAATAGTGGTGTCGGGCGGTGGGTGTCACTTTCCCGTGCGCCGCGGCACGTGAACGAGGGGCGCCGGCAACGCGCGTCCACGGCCTTGGCGGGTACCGTATCATGCAAGGTTTGCGGAAAGCGGAGCCCTCGGACGTGGAGATCACCGGCAGCCTGTGCGCCATCGCGACGCCGTTCAGGCCCGATGGCACGCTCGATCTGGATGCCTTCGCGCGTCTGATCGATCACCAGCTCGACGGCGGCACCCAGGGCATCGTGGTCGCGGGTTCCACCGGCGAAGCGCACATGCTGGACGAACCCGACTACGAGCGCCTGTTGGCGTTCGCGGTGGAGCGCATCGCGCGCCGGGTGCCGGTAGTCGCGGGTACCGGCGAGGCTGCCACTTCGAAGACCCTCGCATTGACGCGGCGTGCGAAGGCCTTGGGCGCCGACGCGGCGCTGGTGGTGACGCCCTATTACGTGCGCCCGACCCAGGAGGGCCTGCGCCGCCATTTCAGCGAGGTCGCCGAACACAGCGGCATTCCGGTCCTGATGTACAACGTGCCCTCGCGCACCGGGTGCGACATGCAGCCGGAAACCGTGGCAACACTGTGCGGCACCGCCGGCATCGTCGGGATCAAGGAGGCCGTGGGTACGCCCGAACGCATCGCCGCGATCGCGCAACTTCGGCGGCCGGGATTTGTCTATTTGTCCGGCGACGACGGCAGCGCGGCCGACGCGATGTTGGCAGGCGCGGGAGGCGTGATCTCGGTGGTGAACAATCTGGTCCCGAACGCGTTCCGCGCGCTGTGCGACGCGGCGCGCGCGGGTGATCGCGCGGCCGCCACGCAGCACGCGCAGCGCATCGCGCCGCTGATCGACGCCTTGAACTGTGCGCCGAACCCGATCGCGGTCAAGGCCGGTCTGGCCGAACTCGGCCTGTGCGGCGCGACGCTGCGACTGCCCCTGCTCGAACTGGCGCCCGGTCCGGCCCGCACGCGTCTTCGGGAAATCCTGATGTCCCTCGCTGGCGCCGCCACGCCCTGATCATGCACAATGCGCCCATGAAAAAACTGACGCTGACGCTGTTGCTGCTCGCCCCGATCGCGCTGACGGGTTGCCAGACCATCAAGGCCCACAATCCGTTCCGGCACAAGGAGCCGCCCTACAAATCCGCGCAACAGGAGCGGCCGCTGGAAGTGCCGCCGGGCATGGATCAGCCGGCCACAACCGAGGCGCTGGCGATTCCGGAGGCGGGCACGGGTGCAGCATCCGCTTCCGGGACTGCTACTACCACGCCATCGGAATCCGTCGCGCCGCCCTCCGCAGGCGCCGCGGCCGCGGGCGTCACTGCCGGCACTGCCGGCAGCAACGGTCTCACGCTCACCGACACGCCGGCCAGCGCGTACCACCGCGTCGGACTGGCGCTGTCGCGCAGCGACGTCGGCCAGGTCACCGCGCACGACGACAATGCGCTCACCTATCAGGTCGCGGTCGATAGCGTGGTGACGCAGAAGCCCGAAGGCGGCTTCTTCCATCGCATCTTCCACCGCAACCACAGCGAAACGGTGAAGGGCACCGTGACGGTCAGCATCACGCCCTCCGGTACCGGCAGCGTGGTCAGCGCGCAGGGCGATCCGGGTGCGGCGACGCGCGTGCTGAACGTGCTGCAGCAACGACTCGGCGGCGGTTGATCGTCGCGCCGCCCACACAAAAACGCCGCCCGGGGGCGGCGTTTTTCGTCCGATCGCTTCAGCGTTGCAGCAATGGCAACTTGTCCGGCTTGCCATCCCATTCCTTGGCATCCGGTGGCGGGTCCTTGCGCTCGGTGAGCACCGGCCACGCTTTCGCCAATTCCGCGTTCAGCGCGATGTAGTGCTCCTGGCCCGCGGGCACGTCGTCCTCGGGAAAGATCGCGCGCGCGGGGCATTCCGGTTCGCACAGCGTGCAGTCGATGCACTCGTCGGGATCGATCGCGAGGAAATTCGGTCCCTCGTGGAAGCAATCGACCGGGCACACCTCCACGCAGTCGGTGTACTTGCACTTCACGCAGTTGTCCGTAACAACAAAGGTCATGTGGAGATAGGAGTTAGGGCTTGGGATTCGGGATTCGGGATTCGGGATCAATACGCGATGACTCAACATCATCGCACGCCAGAAACCTCAATCGAAGCGGTTGTACAAGCTCCGTCCGAAGCGACTGTTGTGAAAAGTCAGGGCAGGAAGCCCGTTCTGGTCTTGCAGGCTGCGCATGCCTGCGACCTCGCCGCGCCGTGAAACGAAACAGCGTTCATGGATGAACGCATTCAACATGGCGCTCCCTGCGGGACTCGAACCCGCGTTACCGCCGTGAGAGGGCGATGTCCTGGGCCGCTAGACGAAGGGAGCGTGGGCCTTAAGAGCGCGCTAGTATAACGGACTTCGTGCCGCGAATCCGCGGCTTGGCCCCGCAGGGATGTGTCCCGCTTGAGTTCCGATTTCGCCGCTCCCGATCACCCGATGCCCGCACCGCGGGTGATCCCGCGCGAGCAGCACAACATTTCCCGCAAGCAGATCAGCCGCGGCGCGCTGCGCGTCCTGTACGGACTGAAGGACGCCGGCTTTCGCGCCTGCCTCGTCGGCGGCGCGGTACGCGACCTGCTGCTGGGCCGCCAGCCCAAGGATTTCGACGTCGCCACCGACGCCACGCCCGAGGAAGTGAAAAAGCTGTTCCGCAACTGCCGCCTGATCGGCCGGCGGTTCCGTCTCGCGCACGTGGTGTTCGGACCCGAGATCGTCGAGGTCGCCACCTTCCGCGGCACCGGCGAGGGCGAGGCCGGCGAGGATCGCCACGTGGTCGACGGCCGCATCCTGCGGGACAACGTCTGGGGCAGCATCGAGGAAGATGCGCTGCGCCGCGATTTCCGCGTCAACGCGCTGTACTACGACATCGCCGATTTCAGCGTGATCGATTACGTCGGCGGCATCGAGGATCTCGAACGCAGGCACCTGCGCCTGATTGGCGACCCCGCCACGCGCTATCGCGAGGATCCGGTGCGGATGCTGCGTGCGGCGCGGTTGGCGGCCAAGCTCGGTTTCACGATCGACGAAGAGGCCGCGGCGCCATTCGACCAACTCGGCCACCTGCTGGGCGATGCGCCGCCCGCGCGCCTGTTCGACGAATGCCAGAAGATGTTCCTGGCAGGTTACGGCCTCGAAAGTTTCCGCACGCTGGTACGCTACGACCTGCTGCGGCACCTGTTTCCCGGCACCGCGCGCGCCCTGAAGCGCGACACCTCCGGCGGCATGCTGGAATTGATCGAACGCGGCCTCGCCGGCACCGATGCGCGTGTGGCCGAGGGACGCCCGGTGACGCCTGCGTTCCTGTTCGCGGTATTGTTGTGGGGCGAGGTCGATACGCTCGCAACGACGTTGCGCGAGGAAGGCGCGAGCCAGCCGCTGGCCTCGCTGCGCGCCACGCATCGCGTGATGGCCGAGCAGGCCAGGCGCGTCGCGATCCCGCGCCGCTTTGCCTACGCGATCGAGGAAATATGGGCGCTGCAACCCCGCTTCGCGGAACGCAGCCGCAAGCGCGTGTTCCGGCTGATGGCGCATCCGCGCTTCCGCGCCGCGTACGATTTCCTGTTGCTGCGCGCGGGCGAGTCGGAAGAACTGCGCGAAGCGGGCGAGTGGTGGACGCAGGCGCAGACGCTTTCCGCCGACGAGCTTTCGGCTTCACTGGCGCCGAAGTCGCTGGCCCGCGGCGGCGAATCCGCCGCGGCTCCGAAGCGTCGCCGCCGGCGGCGCGGCGGCCGGGGTCGCAAGGCCGGCGCACCGGAAGCCGGTCCGCAAGATTAGGGCCTGGCAACGCCATGCCAAGTGGCCGCGCCGCCGGCCATTTGCATGCAGGGCAAGGAAGAACGAGGAAGATGTATGTCGATACATCGACGAGCGATGACGCAGCCATGCGGGCAAATGGCCCCGGCCCGAAGGGTTGCTCCGCAG
This sequence comes from Rhodanobacteraceae bacterium, assembly GCA_051962095.1. GTDB lineage: Bacteria > Pseudomonadota > Gammaproteobacteria > Xanthomonadales > Rhodanobacteraceae > 66-474. The sequence continues at coordinate 13,066 of JBQCCP010000069.1, read as the reverse complement.
CGGCCGCCATCCATCGGTGCGCGCCTTGGCCAGAGAACCATTCTGGCGCAGCGACGCGCGCCTCGTCTGGCGACCGCTGCGGAAGCAACGCGGCTCGCTTGGCATGGCCTTGCCAGGCCCTGATGCATGGCTGAAACGTTCACCGCCTGCGTCGCGCTGGGCAGCAATCTCGATGATCCGCGCGCGCAGGTGCAGCGTGGCTTCGAGGCGCTGATCGCATTGCCGCAAACCCGGTTGTTCGCGCGCTCGCGCCTGTATCGGACGCCGCCTTGGGGCGTGGCCGATCAGCCCGATTTCGTCAACGCCGCCGGGCGGCTGGAAACGGCGCTGTCGCCGCGCGAACTGCTCGACGCGCTGTTGGCGATCGAAACTCGCGCCGGCCGCGTGCGAGGTGTGCGCAATGGCCCGCGCATACTCGATCTCGACCTGTTGTTGTACGGCGATCGGCAAATCGACGAACCTGGACTGGTGGTGCCGCACCCGCGCCTGCACGAGCGCGCCTTCGTGCTGCTGCCACTGGCCGACATCGCGCCCGAACTGGACGTGCCGGGGCGTGGGCGCGTCCGCGACCTGCTGGCGCGTGTGGATACGAAGGATTGCACGGCGGTCGTCGATTGACCTCCCCGATATACTTCGCCGATGCTGAAGATCCACCGGGACATCGCGGGGCCGTGCCTGGCTCCGGACGGCAGCGTGCTCGCGATCGGCGCGTTCGACGGTCTGCACCGCGGCCACGCGGCGCTGCTGGCGAAGGTGCGCGAACGCGCGACCAGGCGCGGTCTGGTTGCGGCGGCGGTGAGCTTTGAGCCCCTTCCGCGCAGCTATTTTTCGCCCACCCCGTTGAAACGGCTGTCGTCGGTGCGCGAAAAACTGTGCGGGTTCGCCGACGCGGGCATCGACGAATTGCTGTTGCTGCGCTTCAATGCCGAACTCGTGGCGATGCGCGCGGACGATTTCGTGCACAACGTGCTGGTCGCGCGGATGGGTGCGCGCGAGATCTGGGTGGGCGCCGATTTCCGCTTCGGACACAACCGCGTAGGCGACGTGGCGCTGCTGGAGGCCCTGCAGGGCGAAGGCCCGTACGAGGTGCGCGTGCTGGACGCGGTTTCGACCGTGGACGGCGAGCGCGTGTCGGCTTCGCGGGTGCGCGGCGCGCTGGCCTCCGGTGATTTCGCGCACGCAGCGGCTTTGCTGGGGCGTCCCTTCACGATGGGCGGCCGCGTCGTGCGCGGCCAGCGCATGGGTCGCGACCTCGGTTATCCGACCGCGAACATCCGGCTGGGCAAGCGGGTGTCGCCGGTATACGGCATCTTTGCGGTGCGCGTGCGTATCGGCAAGCGCTGGTGGCCGGGCGTGGCGAGCCTCGGCGTGCGCCCGACCGTCACCCGCGGCGGCGAGCCGCTGCTGGAAGCGCACCTGTTCGATTTCAACGGCGACTTGTACGGGCAGCGCATCGAGGTTGAATTCGTCGCCAAGCTGCGCGACGAGGAAAAATTCGCCGACCTGGACGCGCTGCGCGCGCAGATGGATCGCGACGCCGCCGAAGCGCGGCGCATCCTTGCCGACACATCCACCGTTTCCGGAGCGTTCGCGTGAGCCGCGACTACAAGCACACCATCAACCTTCCACAGACCGCCTTCGCGATGAAGGCCGATCTCGCGAAACGCGAGCCCGCGATGCTGGCCGAATGGGAGGATGCGAACCGTTACGCCGAGTTGCAGCGTCGCACCGGGCATCGCGAACGCGCGTACATCCTGCACGACGGACCGCCGTACGCGAACGGCAAGATCCACTTGGGCCACGCGGTCAACAAGATCCTCAAGGACATCGTGGTGCGCTCGAAGTTGATGGCGGGTTTCCGCTCGCCGTATGTGCCTGGCTGGGATTGCCACGGGCTGCCGATCGAGATCGCGGTGGAGAAGAAATATGGCAAGGTCGGGCACAAGATCGACGCCGAGACTTTCCGCCAGCATTGCCGCGATTACGCCGCGCAGCAGATCGACCTGCAGCGTCGCGACTTCAAGCGCCTCGGCGTGCTGGGTGACTGGGAACACCCATACCGCACGATGGATTTCAAGTACGAGGCCGACATCCTGCGCGCGCTCGCGGGTGTGTACGCGAACGGCCACGTCACGCGGGGATTCAAGCCGGTGCACTGGTGCTTCGACTGCGGTTCGGCCTTGGCCGAAGCAGAGATCGAATACCAGGACAAGCGGTCGCCGGCGATCGACGTCGCGTACGACGCGCTCGATCCGAAGGCGCTGGCCGCGAAGTTCGGCGTGACTGTCGACGACAACGCCATCGTCGCGGTGCCGATCTGGACCACCACACCGTGGACGCTGCCGGCCAGCATGGCGGTGACGCTGGGTCCCGAATTCGACTACGCATTGGTGGAAGGACCGGCGCGCGGCGGCAAGCACGCGTTCCTGGTCGTCGCGGAAGCGCTGATCGACAAGGCATTGGCGCGCTACGGAGTCGAACACGCGCAGGTACTCGGGCGCGCAAAGGGCGCGGCGCTGGAAAACCTGCGCCTGAAGCATCCGTTCTACGACCGCGAAGTCCCGCTGATCCTGGGCGACCACGTTTCCGCCGAAGACGGCACCGGCGCGGTGCACACGGCGCCTGGCCACGGCGCGGAAGACTTCGCCGTCGGCAAGCAATACGGCATCGTGGACGCGACACCCGCCAACGTGCTGAACCCGGTGGGCGCCAACGGCGTGTACCTGCCGGGCACGCCGATCTTCGAAGGCCAGCACATCTGGAAGGCCAACGACGCGATCATCGATCTGCTGCGCGAGCGCGGCGTGCTGCTGGCTGCGCAAAAGATCACGCACAGCTATCCGCATTGCTGGCGGCATCACACGCCGGTCGCGTTCCGCACCACGCCGCAGTGGTTCATCGCGATGGATGCGAAGGGCTTGCGTGCGAGTGCGCTGCGCGCTGTGCATCACGACGTGAAGTTTTATCCCGCGTGGGGCGAGGAGCGCATCGCGGGCATGGTCGAGGGCCGGCCCGACTGGTGCATCAGCCGCCAGCGCACCTGGGGCGTGCCGATCGCGTTGTGCGTGCACAAGGTCACGGGCGAGCCGCACGCGCGCAGCACCGAGTTGCTGGAGCGCATTGCGCAGGGCGTCGAAAGGGAAGGCGTGGATGCGTGGTATGCGCTCGATCTCGAGGACCTGCTCGGTGACGAGGCGAAGGATTACGAGAAGGTCCATGACATCCTGGACGTTTGGTTCGATTCGGGCGTCACGCACTTCTGCGTGCTCGACCAACGCCCCGAACTGCATCGCAACGAGGGCGATCAGGTGATGTACCTCGAAGGCTCGGACCAGCATCGCGGCTGGTTCCAGTCCTCGCTGCTCACGAGTTGCGGGATGCACGGCCGCGCGCCGTTCGACGAGGTGCTGACGCACGGCTTCACCGTCGACGCGCAGGGCCGCAAGATGTCGAAGTCGCTCGGCAACGGCATCGAACCGCAGGACGTGATGAACCGCTACGGCGCCGACATCCTGCGCCTGTGGATCGCGTCGGCCGACTACCGCAACGAGATGGCGTTGTCCGAGGAAATCCTCAAACGCGTCGCCGACAGCTACCGGCGCATCCGCAACACCTGCCGGTTCCTGCTGGGCAATCTCGACGGCTTCGATCCGGCCGCGGACCTGCTGACCGTCGATCGTTGCCTGCTGCTCGACCAGTGGGCGATCCGCAGCGCGCGCGACGTGCAGGACGCGGTGGTCGCCGCCTATGCGCGCTACGACTTCCCGGAAGTGGTGCAGCGCGTGCAGAACTTCTGCACCAACGAGATGGGCGCGCTGTACCTCGACATCACCAAGGACCGCCTGTATACGATGCCCACCGGCAGCCACGGCCGGCGCAGCGCGCAATCCGCGATGTTCCGGATCCTGGAAGCGATGGTGCGCTGGCTGGCGCCGCTGTTCGCGTTCACCTCGGAAGAAATCTGGCAGGCGATGCCGCGCCAGATGCACATGCCGACGGAAATCCGCGGCGGCTTCACCGTGCGCGATGAATCGGTGCTGTTCGAATCCTGGTACCAGGGCCTGCGCGAAACCCAGAACAGCCTGGACCAGCGTCGCTGGTGGAGCGACCTGCTCGCGATCCGCGAAACCGCCGCGCGCGTACTGGAAGGCATGCGCAAGGACGGCAGGATCGGTTCGTCGCTGGACGCAACGCTCGCCATCCACGCCGACCCCGCGCTCGCCGAACGGTACAAACAGGTCGCCGACGAACTGCGGTTCTTCTTCATCGTGTCGGACCTGCGCCTCGACATCGGCGAAGCACCCTCCGACGCGGTGCTGACCGAACTCGAAGGCGCCAACGTGTGGGTATCGGCATCCGTGAGCGAAGCGCCCAAATGCGTGCGCTGCTGGCATCACCGTGAAGACGTGGGCAGCAACCCCGGGCATCCGGAATTGTGCGGGCGCTGCGCGGAAAACGTCGCCGCGTTCGAAGGGCAGGGCGCGGGCGAGACGCGCCGCTGGTTCTGAAAAGGCGGTAGGATCGTCCCGGGCCGCCTGACGTTCGGCGGGGGAAAAAGGGGCGAACCATGCAATCCGCACGACGTTGCATCGTGGGTTTGGTGCTGTGCCTGCTGGCCGGAGCAGCGCTGGCAGCTCCGGTCTCTTTCATCGACCTCGCGCGGCATGCGCGCTACAAGATGGTGAAGATCTCGCCGGATGGCAAGCACATCGCGGCAACCACCGTGCTTGCCAATGGCCAGACGGTGTTGTCGCTGATCGATCTGGTGAACAAGAAGGGGATCAACGTTAAGCCGCGCGATGGCGACGACGTATTGGACTTCTGGTGGGCGTCTTCTGAATACGTCGTTTATTCACTGGCTACCCATGAAGGTGGATGGGATCTTCCCTTGGCTACTGGGGAGCTTTATCGCGTCAAAGCCGATGGGGGTAGTAACGACTCGCTACATCTCGTCGGAAACGGGAGTGCCGACTTTCTTGCACGCGTTGTAGGTAAGCCCAATGAAATACTGGTGGCCGTCACGGATTTCGACGCATCAGGGTCGGCAGGCTCATTGAGCAAGGTAGATCGCATCAATGTGTTCAACGACATAGCGGTAACGATTGCGAGAGCACCAATACGCGAAGCAAGCTACCTCGCAGACCACCACGGCCACGTGCGCTTCGCAATGGGCGACGATCTCGACGGCAAGCGCGTGATCTACATGCGCCCCGCCGATGGCGGCGACTGGGAATTGCTGTATCAGGCCGGCAACGATCGCGACTGGCCGATCGCCGTCAGTGCCGACGACAAGACGGTGTGGTTCACCTGCCCCGGTTCGCCCGGCTTTGCCGTGTGCAAGTTCGATCCGGCGACGCGCGCCATGACGCACCTGTGGAGCAATCCGCACGTGGAGCCGACCGAACTCGCGCAGGGGCTGGCGGAAGATTCGGTAATCGGTGTTGCGTTCACCGACGGCCGCCCTGGCATTTCCGTGTTCGACAACCAGACGCCGGATGTGAAGGCGTTGATTGACTTGATGCAGCAGTATCCCGGCGAGGACGTGCATTTCGTGTCCGGTACCGACGACGGCAGCAAGGCCATCGCGCTGGTGCAGGCCGACGTCGATCCCGGCACGTTCTTCCTGTATGACAAGGCGTCCAACAGTTTCACGCCGCTGCTGCAACGCGCGAAGTGGGTTGATCCGAACCAGCTCGGCCGCGCCACGCCGTTCACCTTCAAGACCCGTGACGGCCTGACGGAGCAGGGCTACGTCACCTATCCGCCCGGCAAGGACGGCGCGAAGAACCTGCCGATGGTGGTGTTCGTGCATGGCGGTCCGTACGGCATCCGGGATTGGTGGGAATACGATCCATATGTGCAGGCGATGGCCACGCGCGGTTACGCGGTGTTGCAGGTGAACTACCGCGGCTCGGGCGGCTACGGTTTCGATTTCGAGAAAGCCGGCTGGCATCAGTGGGGCGGCACGATGCAGGACGATGTCACCGATGCCACGCGTTGGGCCATCGCCCAGGGCATCGCCGACGAGGGCCGCATCTGCATCTACGGTGGCAGCTACGGCGGCTACGCGGCGCTCGAAGGCGCGGTGTCGGTACCTGATCTGTACAAATGCGCGATCGGCTATGTGGGCGTCTACAACCTGCCCAAGATGCTGGGCAGGCGGGATGCGTCGCAGACGCTGTTCAGCGAGCGTTATTGGCAGCGCACCATGGGCACGGACGAGACGACGCTGGCGCAGCATTCACCGATTTACCAGCTGGACAACTTGAAAGCAAAGGTGATGCTGGTCGTGGGCGGCCGCGACACCATCGTCCTGCCCGTGCAGGGCCAGGAAATGCACATGGCGATGTTGAAGCGCAGGATTCCGCACGAGTGGCTGTACAAGCCCGGCGAGTGGCACGGCTTCTACGACGAAAAGAACATCGCCGACCTGTTCGAGAAGGTGGACGCGTTCCTGGACGCGAACATCGGACCGGGTGCGCAGACGATGACTACCGCGACGAAGTGAGGCGGCGCGGTTTCGATACCTCAGCCTGCAATGCAGACGCGGGTCGGTTCCGGAAGCGGAGCCTGGGGAACACGTGGGGTTTGTCACTCCCACTCGCCGATCCGCCCCATCCTGATCCTGTTCGCGAACAGCGAGAACGCGAGCTTGCCGGCCAGCCCTTGTGAACGCAGCACCCACGGCGGCAGGTATTTCGGCGGCGCGATCGAGCCATCGGCGAAGCAGGGCTGCAGCGCGATCGCGTCGTCCAGCGCCAGCTTGCCCGCGAACAAATGTTGCATCAGGTCCAGCCGGCGGCGCTTGAACGCCCAGCGGAAAAACGTATGCACGGTGAGCAGGCCCGCGAGGTACACGTTGTCCTTGGTGAATGCCGCGCCGCCGGTGACCGGCACGCCGCGATAGACCCGTTGGGTGGAATAGAAACTGTCGGCGACGTTCTGGCCCTGCTCGCGGAACCAGCGGTAGACCTCGATGAAATCCGCGCCGCGCAGCGCCATGTCGATCGCGAGGATGCGCAGGCTGATCCGCTGCAGGCGTGCGATGTCGATGGAACCCGACATCAGCTCAGCGAACACGGCCAGACCCTCCTGCGTGGCGGTCGCACGCGGCGCTGTGCGTGAAAGTGACTTCAAGACGGGCTGCGCGCGACCGTTACGCGCGGTCAGCGTGTGCACCAGCGCTTCGTGCGCAAGCAATTGCGAACGGTCGTATTCGGTGAAGCAGGTGTCGGCGCGCAGGCGGATGCGGCCGGCGCCGGCCGCAGCCTTGGCGGTCAGCGCCGGATCGATTTCCACGCGCACCGTGCCGGTCCCGAAGCACGCGTCGACCTCGGCCTGTACTTCGTCGCGCAGGACTTCGGCCGGGATGCAGTACTCCGCTTCGGGCAAAGCCTCGCCGTGGCCCAGTTCACGCGCGATTTCGAGGAACCAGCGGGCGGCGTCGAGGTTGGTCTGGCCGCCACCCGGCAGCGGGTCGCCGGGTTTGCCGTACAGCTCGATCGACGGCTCGACCACGCCGGCGGTGCCGATCGCCTCCAGCATGCGCGCGGCGATGTGCCACGATCCCGCGCTGCGGGCGAGCCAGGCGCCCATCGGGCGCGACACGTCCGCCGCCGCCGCAATTTCGAGAAGGTCCGCGCGCTGCACGAAAAGGTCCGGCGCCTGGTATTCGAAACGCGGCAGGATTTCGCGGCCACGCTGCAGGTCGGCGAGGAAACGCTGTTCCACCGCGGCCGGCCAGGCGACCATGTCCAGCACCCGGATAGGCCGCACGGCCTTGACCAGCCGCTTGTCCAGCTCGGCGTATCGCTTGAGGGCGGGCGCGAGCGGCGTGTCCATCGCGAGTGTTACTCGCGTTCCTGCCAGTCGCGGTGGCGGTGCGTGCGGATCGGTTCGCGCGTGCCGCGCATCCGGTCTTCGAATCGCGCGGCCTGTTCTTCACGCTGGCCGCGCAGCTTTTGGTAATGGCGCCAGCGTTCGGGATCGAGTTCGCCCCCATCCAGCGCTTCGCGCACCGCGCAACCGGGTTCGGTCGCGTGACTGCAGTCGGCAAAGCGGCATTGTTCGGTCAGTGCCTCGATGTCGGCGAACAGTTCCAGGTCTTCGTCGCCGGTCAGTTTCAACTCGCGCATGCCGGGCGTATCGATCAGGCAGGCGCCGCAGGGCAGCGGCAGCAGCGTGCGGTGCGTGGTGGTATGGCGGCCGTGATCGTCGCCGGCGCGGGTCGCGGCGGTGGCCATCCGGTTCTCGCCCAGCAACGAATTGGTCAGCGTGGATTTGCCGGCGCCGGATGAACCCACCAGCACCGCGGTGGTGGCGGGCGCGAGAAAACGATCCAGTGCGGCCACGCTGTCCGGGTTCTTGCCGTTGATCGCCACGATGGGCGTGCCGGGCGGCAGGCGATCGCGCAATTCCGCCTGCATGCTCTCGGCGTCGTCGGGCGCCACCGTGTCGTGCTTGGTCAGCACCACCACCGGGCACGCGCCGGAACCCTCCACCAGCGCCAGATAGCGTTCGATGCGGGCAGGATTGAAATCGCCGTCGAGGCCGGTCAGCACGAACACCACGTCGACATTGCTGGCGATGACCTGGCGCGCGTAGCGTTCGCCGGCGGCTGCGCGCTCGAGCACGCTGCGCCGCGGCAGCACTTCCACGATGTGCGGCGGCGCCCCCGCCTCGACGATCACGAAATCGCCCACCGCCGGGCGCTCCGACGGATCGAGGTTGCGCTTCAGGAATTTGGGCGCGGGTTGAGCATTGAAGACTTGTTCGCCGTCGTGGACTTCATAACCGGCGCGATGCTGGGCCGACACCCGCGCCAGCATCTGGCCCTCGGCCCGTCCCGGAAGATCGCCTTGCCAGCCGATGCGCCGCAGCGCCGACGCCGATTGCGAGGAAGCGGTTGCCATGGCGGACATCGCCGGTGGGGGGTTCGATGTGGTGTTTGCGGACGCCCTGATCGGCGCTAGCATGCCCGATCCCGAGGACGTTTGCAGCCATGCGCCAGACCGCCATTCATCCCAGCTTCCATCTGGACGAGGTGCGCTACGAAATCCGTGGCGCGCTGGCTCGCCGGGCCCGTGCGCTGGAAGCCGCCGGGCACGCGGTGCTGAAGCTCAACATCGGCAATCCGGGCCGGTTCGGGTTTCGCGCGCCCGCGCACCTGACGGCCGCGATCACCGCCCATTTGGCCGACAGCGATGCGTATGGCCACGAGCAGGGGCTGGAATCGGCGCGCGAGGCGATCCTGGCGCGCCAGCACGCGCGCGGCGCAAGCGTCCCGGACATCGAGCGCGTGTTCATCGGCAACGGCGTCAGCGAACTGATCGATCTTGCCCTGCGCGCGCTGCTGAATGCAGGCGACGAGGTGCTGTTGCCGGCGCCCGATTACCCGCTGTGGAGCGCCGCGACGATCCTGAATGCGGGCACGCCGCGCTACTACGCCTGCCCGGCGTCGCGCGCGCACCTGCCTGACCCCGAGGAAATCGAGGCGTCATGCAGCCCGCGCACCCGCGCGATTGTGCTGATCAATCCCAACAATCCGACCGGTGCCTGCTACCCGCGCGAACTGCTGGAACGCGTCGTCGCGATCGCCGAACGTCGCGGACTGCTGCTGCTCTCCGACGAAATCTACGACGAGATCCGTTACGACGATGCGCTGTTCACGCCGTTGGCGTCACTGACCGGCGATCTCCCTTGCATGACGTTTGCGGGCTTGTCGAAGGTGCACCGCGCCTGCGGCTTCCGGATCGGCTGGGCCACGTTGTCCGGCGCGGGCGAGCGCGTCGCGGGCTATCGCGACGCGCTGCAGTTGCTGGCGGCGCTGCGCCTGTGCGCGAATGTGCCCGCGCAGTGGGCGATCGAACCGGCGCTGACCGGCCCCGACACCATCGCGGCGCTGACCGCGCCCGGTGGACGCCTGTACGAATCGCGCCGCGCGGTGCTGGAAAGCGTGGCGCGCAGCCGGTTCCTCGAATGCGCCGCGCCGGAAGGGGCGCTGTATGCGTTTCCGTCGGTGCGCACGGATGCGTTTCCGCAATTCGACGACACCGCCTTCGCGTTGCGCCTGCTGGACGAGGAACACGCGCTGGTGGTGCCGGGCTCCAGCTTCAACCTGCAACCGAGCCGGCATTTCCGGATCACGCTGTTGCCGGAAGCCGGTGAAATCGCCGACGTGTTCGCGCGCATCGAACGGGTGCTCGCGCAGATGGAAGAAGAGCAGCCGGAATCGAAGGTCGCCTGAATGCTGTCCAGGTTTCTCGCACTCGGCGATTCCTACACCATCGGCGAAGGCGTCCCGCCCGGCCAAGGCTGGCCGGTGCAACTGGTTGCGCGCCTGCGCGACGAAGGCATCGAAATCGGCGAGCCGCAAATCATCGCGACCACCGGCTGGACCACCGATGAGTTGTGGTTGGCGATGGAGGTGGCGGACTTCATCCCGCCCTATGCGCTGGTGACGCTGCTGATCGGCGTCAACAACCAGTACCGTGGACGATCGCTCGACGAATACCACGTGCAATTTCGCGATCTGCTGCAGCGCGCGACCGTGCTCGCCGGCGAAAATCCCAGGCACGTGATCGTGGTATCGATCCCCGACTGGGGCGTCACGCCGTTCGCGGCGCACGGGGGCCGCGATGTCGCGCAGGTCGCCCGCGAGATCGATGCCTTCAATACCGTCGCCTGCGCGGAGGTGGTCCACGCGCGCGCGCACTGGGTGGACGTCACCGTGATTTCGCGTGCCACCGGATCGCGCGATGAACTGGTGGACGACGGCTTGCATCCTTCCGGTGCACAGTACGCGCGCTGGGTCCGTGCGATCCTGCCGGTTGCGCGAGAGATCCTGGCCGGGGATTGATTCAACGTGCGGCTATCATTCGGGCTTTGTGTGCGTTGCGAGGAATCCGCTTGAGCAAGCTGCCCGAACCGAACGCGCTGGTGTGGCTGGTCGTGTCCGCGCTGGTGATCGTGCTGGACCAGGTCACCAAGGCCGTGGTGCGCCTCACGCTGGTCCCATTCATGCCCCACGAGGTAATTCCGCACGTGCTGAACTGGACGCTGGCCTTCAATCGCGGCGCGGCTTTCAGCTTTTTGCAAGACGCGTCGGGCTGGCAGACGTGGTTGTTCGGCGGACTTGCCGTGGTGGTGTGCATCGGCCTGATCGTGTGGCTGGCGCGCACCGCGCGTCGCGACTGGGGCACCGCGCTGCCGGTGGCGCTGATCATCGGCGGCGCGCTCGGCAACCTGATCGACCGCGTGATCCACGGGCAGGTCACCGATTTTATCCAGGTCTACTGGCACGCGTGGTCGTTTCCCGCGTTCAACATCGCCGATTCCGCGATCACGGTCGGCGCGGTGCTTCTCATAGCGTTTGGATTGTTCGGGGGAAGCATGAAGCCTCGCCCGGAGTAGCTTTTGTGAAAAGTCTGGCCATCGATGGCCGTTCTGGTGCAGGTGGCTCGTGCAACTTCGCGATTCGTTATCTGGATCGAGCGGCGATCAGGGACGATCGCACGAATACATCCTGTTTGGTGGACATCAAACTCGCGCGCCGCAACAATAGGGGGCTGTCGTGCCTGCGTGACCAATGCCCGCGGCACGGGACGACGGCCAGCGCCGCCGCCGGCATCTCCCAAGATCACGAGGCTCCTGCATGAATTTTCACGAATATCAGGCCAAGCAACTGTTTGCCGAATTCGGCATCGCGGTGCCGCCGGGCAAGGTCGCATCGACGCCGGCCGAAGCGGTGGAAGCCGCGCGCGCGCTGGGCGGCGAGCAGTGGATGGTGAAGGCGCAGATCCACGCGGGCGGGCGCGGCAAGTCCGGCGGCGTGAAGTTCTGCGACTCGCTGGACAAGGTCAAGGCTGCGGCCGAAGGCATGCTCGGCAGGAGCATGGAAACCTACCAGTCGGGCGGCCGCGCGCTGCCGGTGAACCTGGTGCTGGTCACCGAGGCCACCGACATCGCCAAGGAGTTGTACCTTTCGACGCTGGTCGATCGCGGCGAGAAGGCCATCACCTTCATCGCCTCGGCGCGCGGCGGCGTCGACATCGAGCAGGTGGCGCGCGAAACGCCGGAGGAAATCCACACCGTCACGGTGAACTTCACAGAGGGGCTTCAGCCCTACCAGTGCCGGGAACTCGGATTCGGCTTGGGCTTGACCGGCAAGCAGGTCAACCAGCTCTCGAAGATCATGCTGGGCCTGTACAGGCTGTTCAATGCGAAGGACCTGTCGCTGGTCGAACTGAACCCGCTGGCGATCGTCGCGTCCGGCGACCTGATGGCGCTGGACGGCAAGGTCAATTCCGACGACAACGCCGAGTTCCGCCACCCCGAACTGGCCGCGATGCGCGACGTGTCGCAGGAAGACAAGGCCGAAGCCGAAGCCGCGGCCGAACACCTCAACTACGTGACGATGGACGGCAATATCGGCTGCATGGTCAACGGCGCGGGTCTGGCGATGGCGACCATGGACGTGATCAAGCTGGCCGGCGGCGAACCCGCCAACTTCCTGGACGTCGGCGGCGGCGCGACGAAAGAGCGCGTCACCGCGGCGTTCAAGCTGATCCTTTCGTCGGACAAGGTCAACTGCATCCTCGTCAACATCTTCGGCGGCATCGTGCGCTGCGATTTGATTGCCGAGGGCATCATCGCGGCGGTCAAGGAAGTGGGTCTGAAGATTCCGGTGGTGGTGCGCCTCGAAGGCACCAACGTCGAGAAAGGCCGCGAGTTGCTGAGCAATTCCGGCCTCAAGATCACCCCCGCGAACGACTTGAATGACGCCGCGCAGAAAGCCGTCACGGCGGCGAAAGCTGCGTAAACGAAGGTGGGCAGGGCGGGAGCAGCGTAGCGAATCCCGCCGTTTTCGGTTGCACGAAGGCGGGATGCGCCGCCATACGGCTTCTCCGGCGGGATACGCTGCTTCGCAGCTCCTCCCGCCCTACATGAAGGGTTTCGACGTCATGAGCGTATTGGTCAACAAAAACACCAAGGTCATCTGCCAGGGCTTCACCGGCCAGCAGGGCACCTTCCATTCGCAGCAGGCGCTGGATTACGGCACCAAACT
>JBQCCP010000068.1:0-13563 GCA_051962095.1 Rhodanobacteraceae bacterium | reverse complement strand
GCATCAGGTATTTCGTGCGATCCCAGTCCGGCTCGCCGAATTCCCAGAACGAACCGCCGAAGGTGTACATGCCGGCCGCGGCCATGTTCACCGAGCAGAACCCGCCATGCGCGGCGTAGTTGATGGTGCCGAACTGCTGCGCCCACCAGCCGGTCAGGGCCTGGGACTGGTCGCGGCCGGTGAAGAACGCCAGCTCGTCCGGATTGCGCGCGCGGATGTCGCCCAGCCACTTGGTCGCCAGCGCCAGCGCCTCGTCCCATTCGATCTCGCGGAACTCGCGCGCGCCGCGGTCGCCCACCCGCAGCGACGGTTTGCGCAGGCGCGCCGGCGAGTAATGCTGCATGATCCCCGACGAACCCTTGGCGCAGATCACACCGCGATTGACGGGATGTGCAGGATTGCCATCGATGTAGCGGACGCGGCCGTTCTTCAGGTGCACTCTGATTCCGCACCGGCACGCGCACATGTAACAGGTGGTGGTTTTGACTTCATCACCCGTCGGTTCGTTGAGCTTGAGGTTCTTGTGGGGCATGTGTACGCGTGCTGTTGGTTCCTGCTTCACTGCCATTGAACCGTCCATGGTGCGTGGCGCCGGCCCGGCCATTCTTGGCCGGTCGCTCGCCGCTGCGCGACCTGCCCCCGGCAGTTCGCGCCATCCTTGGCGCTCACCCTTCGTCGCTTGCGCGACTCAGGGCCGCCTCCGGCGTTCGGGCACGCTCCTGCGCGTCTCGTCGCAAGCGCAGCGCCTCGCCCACACCGGCATGCGCACGTGTAGCACGTAATCGTTTTGACTTCGTCGCCGGTCGGGCGATTGAGTTCCAGGTGGGCGTGTGGCATGGCGATGATGGTAGCCACCCCGGTGCTTGCCGCCAATCACGCGCCACGGCATGCTTGTCCTATGCACCAGTACGAGCGCGTCCTCAAGCTGCACGGCATCTTCAAGTCGCACCGGCGGCCGGTGGACGTGCAGCGCCTGCGCGAGGAACTGGGTTGTTCGCGCGCCACGCTGTATCGCGACATCGCGTTCCTGCGCGATGCGCTGGGGGCGCCGCTGGACAGCGACCCTGAGGGCGCGGGTTACGCCTACGACCAGGACGAAGGCGAACGCTTTGAACTGCCCGGCCTGTGGCTGACCAGCGAAGAACTGTCGGCGCTTATGGCGCTGGAAGCGCTGGTCGCGCGATCCGATCCCGGCGTGCTGGCCGATGCGCTGGCGCCGTTCCGCGCGCGAGTCGAGAAAATCCTCAACGAACAGGCGGGCACGAAACAGCAACCGCTGGAACGCATCCGCGTAGTGCCGTGGGGCTCGCGCAAGCTCAACCAGCAGGTGTTCCGCGCGGTGGCCGGCGCGGTGCTGGCGCGCCAGCAGATCAGGTTCCGCTATCGCGCGCGCACCACCGGCGCCGACAGCGTGCGCCATGTCTCGCCGCAGCGGCTGACGCATTACCGCGACAACTGGTATCTCGATGCGTGGGACCACGATCGCGAAGCGCTGCGGAGTTTCGCGGTGGACCGCATCGGCCAGGTCGAGATGCTGGACAAGCCGGCCGTCGATCGCGACGAGAAGGAGCTGAACGACACGCTGGCATCGAGCTACGGCATCTTCGCGGGCGCGCCCAAGGCGTGGGCGACGATAAGGTTTTCCGCGCGCGCGGCGCGCTGGGTGGCCGACGAACACTGGCACTCGTTGCAGGAAGGCCGCTGGCTCGACGACGGCCGTTACGAATTGAAGGTGCCGTATTCGCAATCGCGCGAGCTGGTGATGGACATCCTGCGCTACGGCCCGGATGCGGAAGTGGTGGCGCCGCAGTCGCTGCGCGAGGAAATCCGCATCATGCACAAGCTCGCGCTGGACGGCTACGATCACGCGAAGTCGTGAACGAACCCCAGGCCCTCGTCAAGACCACGCCGGCCAAAACGGCCGTCTCGCTGGCGCTCGGCACCGGCGGCGCGCGCGGCCTCGCGCACATCGGTGCGATCGAAGCCATCGAGGCCGCGGGCTACCGGATCGTCGCGGTGTCCGGCAGTTCGATGGGCGCACTGATCGGCGGCATCTATGCCGCCGGCAAGCTCGACGTCTATCGCGACTGGGTCTGCGCGCTGCAGAAGATGGACGTGCTGAAGCTGGTGGACTGGACGCTGTCCGGCGCCGGCCTGATCAAGGGCGACCGCATCATCGGCGTGCTGCGCGAGCTGATTGGCCCGGTCAATATCGAGGAACTGCCGATTCCATTCACCGCGGTCGCGACCGATCTCGACCGCGAACGCGAAGTGTGGTTGATGCGCGGTCCGCTGTTCGACGCGATCCGCGCATCCATCGCGATCCCGACCATCTTCCGTCCGCATCCCGTGCACGGTCATCGGCTGGTCGATGGCGGCCTGATGAATCCGTTGCCGCTGACGCCGCTGCTGCAGTCGCCCAGCGACTACACCGTGGCGGTGAACGTCAACAGCGCGCCCGAAACCCTGGCCGCCTCACGCGCACCGGTGAAACGATCCGCGCGTACCGGCCTGCGCAGCCGCATCACCGCGTTCGTCAAGCGCACCATCGGCAGCCACGACGACAATGTCGCCGAGCCCGGCTGGATGGATACGCTTACCCAGTCGCTGGACCTGATGCAGGAAAACCTGACCAGCTTCCGGCTCGCTGCCGATCGGCCGGACCTCGTGGTCGAGGTGCCGCGCAACGCCAGCGCGGTGTACGAGTTCTACCGCGCATCCGAATTGATCGATCTCGGACGCGAGCGCGCCGAGCGCGCGCTGAAGGCATGGCAGCCCGGCCACGGCGTGAAAAAGATGGTGTGACGCAGGGCATGAAAAAACCCGCAGCGTTGCCGTCGCGGGTTTGACTCACAAGACGTTGGATCCCGGCTCAGCGCACATCCATGTGCCGGCCGGGATGACATCCTGTCGTCATTTCACCTTCGCGAATGCCTCGGTCATGTCCAGCATGCGGTTCGAGAAACCCCACTCGTTGTCGTACCAGCCCAGCACCTTGACGAAGGTGCCGCCCATCACGCGGGTCTGCGTCGCGTCGTAGGTGCACGACGCCGGGTTGTGGTTGAAGTCGATCGACACCAGCGGCTTGGTGTTCACGGCCATGATGCCCTTCAGCTTGCCGTTGGCGGCTTCGTTGATCACGGCGTCGATCTCGTCCTTGCTGGTTTCTCGCTGGGCGACGAAGGACAGGTCAACGCATGACACGTTGATGGTCGGGATGCGCATCGAAAAGCCGTCCAGGCGGCCATTCAGTTCCGGCAGCACCAGGCCAACCGCGACGGCGGCGCCGGTCTTGGTCGGGATCTGGCTGTGGGTGGCCGAACGCGCGCGGCGCAGGTCCTTGTGGAAGACGTCCGTCAGCACCTGGTCGTTGGTGTAGGCGTGGATCGTGGTCATCAGTCCATGCACGATGCCGATCTTCTCGTGCAGCACCTTGGCCAGCGGCGCCAGGCAGTTGGTGGTGCACGAGGCGTTGGAGATGATGGTGTCGGTCGGCTTGATCTTGTCCTCGTTGACGCCGTACACGAAGGTGCCGTCGACGCCGTCGCCGGGCGCCGAGATGATCACCTTCTTCGCGCCCGCGGTCAGGTGCGCGGCGGCCTTGTCGCGCTTGGTGAACAGACCGGTCGATTCGATCACCACGTCGACGCCTAGATCCTTCCACGGCAGCTTCGACGGATCGCGCTCGGCGCAAACCTTGATGTGGTCGCCGTTGACGACGAGGTCGCCGTTCTCGACCGCGACCGTGCCCGGGAACTTGCCATGCGCGGTGTCGTACTGGGTGAGGTGCGCGTTGGTCTCGGCGTCGCCCAGGTCGTTGACCGCGACGATCCGGATCGCGTCGGTGCGATTGTGTTCGTACAGCGCACGCAGGATGTTGCGGCCGATGCGGCCGTAGCCGTTGATTGCGACCTTGATCGCCATGTCTCGTCCTTTGCGGAAGCAGTGCGGGGAAACGCGCATTTTAGCCGGTTTGGCGCATCGCTTCATGGCCGACGCGGCGTGGTACATGGCAAACTGGCGCTTTCGCCCGGAGCCGCCATGCCTCGGTTTTTGCAGACGAAGCGCCACGTCGCGATCATGGCGGCGACGCTGGCCGCGATGCTGTCGTGCGCCACGCCCGCGTTCGCGTGGGGACCGCTGGGCCACCGGATCGTGGCGCGGTTGGCCGAGGCGCAGTTGACGCCGCATGCATTCGTCGAGGCACAGAAGCTGCTCGCATTGCGTGGCGCGGATCATCTTGACGACGTGGCCGTATGGGCCGACGATCTGCGCGATACCGACCCTGCGCTGTTCCAGCGCACCAAGCGCCTGCACTTCGTCAATTTCCATTCGCGCGACTGCATCTACGAACCTCCGCGCGATTGCCGCGACGGCGAATGCGTGGTCGCGGCAATCGACAAGTATTCCGCGATCCTGGCGAATCGTTCCAACAGCACTGCGACACGCGCCGAGGCGCTGGCGTTCCTGGTGCATTTCGTGGGCGACATCCACCAGCCGCTGCACGCCGACTATCGCGACGACGCCGGCGGCAATCTTTATCAGGTGCGCTGGCGCGGACGCGGCACCAACCTGCACCGGATCTGGGATTCGACCATGCTGGATTCGCTGCATCTGTCGGCCGCGCAATACACGCGCAAGCTGGAGGCCGAACGGGCGCCGCTCCCGATCGCGGGAACACCTGCCGAATGGGCCGAGGAAAGCTGCCGCATCGTGCGCGACGGCGGCGTGTACCCGGCCTCGCGCACCATCAGCCAAACCTATGTGGATCGCGAGCTGCCGATTGCCGAACGGCGGTTGCGGCAGGCGGGGGCGCGGCTTGCCGGATTGCTCAATCGCGATCTGGGAAACGGATAGCGTGGGTTGACGCCGGCTTCATCGCGGAAGCCCACACTGATACGCCGCCGCAATGTCGGGCTTCTTCGGATCAATCCGGAATCAGCCCAACCTGCATCGCCGTGTCGTCAATAGGCGATGCCGAACCTGCGCATCAGCTTGCCCACCAGCCACGCGGGGCCGATCAGGAGCTGCACGATGTTGTCGAAGAATGCGGGGCGGCGGCCTTCGATCGCGTGGCCGATAAACTGTCCGATCCACGCCGCGACGAACAGCACGGCCGCGAGGATCAACAATGCGCGCGGACCAAGCGCGCCGTACAGCGCCCACGCGATTGCGCCGCTCACGATGAACACGACCGCCATTGCATAGGCGAGATTGCGCGACAGCCGGCGGTAGAACAGGAAGGCCGCGAACATCGCCAGCACCGCCCACAGTCCGGGCTGGAACCATTGCGGCAGGATCGGTGGAATGGTCCACAACGCCGCGATCACCGCCCACATGATCACCGGCACGCACACCCAGTGGATCGCGCGGTTGGCGTGGTGCTGGTGATCGGCGCTGTAGCTTGCGAACCAGTCGTTGATCGTGCGCATGGGATCCCTGCCATCCGTCGACGACGCGACACTACACCCAACCCGCGCCGCACGCCACGCGATGGATCAGTCCAGCGTGATGCCGGCCAGCCGCTTCAATGCTTCCGCGTATTTCGCCGCCGTGCCATCGATCACCTCGCGCGGCAATTTCGGGCCCGGTGCTCGCTTGTCCCAGTCCAGCGTTTCCAGGTAATCGCGCACGAACTGCTTGTCGTAGGACGGCGGGCTGATGCCGATCTTGTACTGGTCGGCCGGCCAGAAGCGCGAGGAATCCGGGGTGAGCATTTCGTCCATCACGTGCAGCTTGCCGGCCGCATCGGTGCCGAATTCGAACTTGGTATCGGCGATGATGATGCCGCGCTCGGCCGCGTACTTCGCGGCGAACGTGTAGATCGCGAGCGTCGCCTCGCGTACCTGTTGGGCGAGATCGGCACCCACCAATTCCTCGACTTCACCGAAGCCGATGTTCTCGTCGTGGCTGCCCTTGGGTGCCTTGGTCGACGGTGTGAAGATCGACTCAGGCAACTGCTGCGCCTGCTGCAAGTCCGCGGGAAGCTTGATGCCACACAGTTCACCTGTCCGCTGGTAATCCTTCCAGCCCGAGCCGATCAAATAGCCGCGCGCGATCGCCTCGACCGGAACCGCCTTCAGGCGCTTCACCACCACCGCCCGTTTTTCGTACAGCTTCGGATCGACGCCGTCCGGCAGGACTTCGGCCACCGGCGTGCCGGTCAGGTGATTCGGCACCAGGTGCGCGGTCTTGCCGAACCAGAAGTTGGAAACCTGCGTCAGCATCTCGCCCTTGCCGGGGATGGGGTCGGGCAACACCACGTCGAACGCGGAAAGGCGATCGCTGGCGACGATCAGCAACCGGTCGCCCGGCAGCGCGTACACGTCGCGCACCTTGCCGCGGTGCAGGAGTTCGAGGCCGGGCAAATCCGACTGCAGCAGGGTGGTGGGCACGGCATCGCTCCGCGTGGCAAAAACGCATTGTAGCGATGGCCCCGGCCCGGGCGGAACGCGCGGCCCCGCTGATAAACTGGGCGGATGCGCAGATTGTCTTCGACTTCCTGGCTGCTCGCACTCGCGCCGTTCGCGCTGGCGCACGCGGCCACGCCACCGCAACAGCCGGCGCAACTCGGCTTGTGCGCCGCCTGTCATGGCGAGGATGGTCACGCCCGCATCCCGGGCGCGCCCAATCTCGCGGGCCAGCCGTACCAGTATCTCCTGCAGGCGCTGCGCGAATACCGCACCGGCCAGCGCAACGTGCCGGTGATGCGCGCGGCCGTGGGGCCGCTCACCGAAAAAGACATGCAGGCGCTGGCGCACTGGTTCGCCGCGCAATCGCCGTGCAAACCCGGACAGGCGGGAAGCCCATGAGGTTCTGGGGCAAGCTGATCGGATTCGTGATCGGCTTGGTGGTGACGCGAGGCGACTTCGGTGCCGCGCTGCTCGGGCTCGTGATCGGGCACTTGGTGTTCGACAGCGGTTGGCTCTCGGGGCTCACCCACACTGGCGGCAGGGAGGGTTACATCGAGCCGCTGTTCGCACTGATGGGCGCGCTGGCCAAGAGCGACGGGCGCGTTTCCGAAACCGAAGTCGCGGTCGCCGAAAAGCTGATGACGCGGCTGGAACTGGACCCGCTGTGGCGCCGCCGCGCGATCGACGCCTTCAACAAGGGCAAGGCGCCGGGTTTCGACATATCGCGCACGCTGGTGGACCTGCGTGCCTGGTGCCTGCCGCGGCGCAGCTCGGTGATGCCGTTCCTCGACATGCTCTGCGACGTGGCGCTGGCCGACGGTCCGCTCACCGACGAAAAACTGCAGGTGCTGAAGCGGGTGGCGTTTTCGTTGCGCATCAGCGAAATCCAGCTGGTCGCGCTGCTGGCGATGAAGGGCTTCGCCTGGAACGCGGGCCCGCGCTCGGCGGACTGGGCGCACGCCGGCGCGGGGCCGCAGCAACAGGGTTACCGTCCCGCGCCGCGCGCCACCGGTCCCGATCCGTACGCGGTGCTGGGCGTGCCGCGCGATGCCGACCAGCGCACCATCAAGCGCGCCTACCGCAAGCTGATCGGCGAGTACCATCCCGATCGCCTCGGCAACATGCCGGAAGATCTGCGCCGCCGCGCCGAGCAGCGTGCCAGCGAAATCAATGCGGCGTGGGAGCGCATACAATCCGAGCGGGGTTTTCGCTAGGAGCGCGCCACGCGCGCGACCGGCTTGTTGCCCAATCAATCAAGGTCGCCGGCATGGCCGGCTCCTGCAAGAGAAATCCATGAGCAGACAACCCTGCGTGATCGCCCCCTCCATCCTCTCGGCCGACTTCGCCAAGCTCGGCGCGGAAGTCGATGCCGTGATCGATGCAGGCGCCGACTGGATCCATTTCGACGTGATGGACAACCATTACGTGCCCAACCTCACGATCGGGCCGATGGTGCTGAAGGCGCTGCGCGACCATGGAATCACCGCGCCGATGGACGTGCACCTGATGGTCGAGCCCGTCGACCGGATCGTGCCGGATTTTGCCAAGGCCGGCGCCACTTCGATCAGCTTCCACCCCGATGCCACGCGGCACGTGGACCGAACGCTTTCGCTGATCCGTGAACACGGCTGCAAGGCCGGGCTGGTATTCAATCCGGCGACGCCGCTGGATTGGCTGGATTACGTGCTGGACAAGGTGGACATCATCCTGGTGATGTCGGTGAACCCTGGCTTCGGCGGCCAGGTTTTCATTCCATCCGCGCTCGACAAACTGAAGCGCGCGCGCGAAATCATCGACCGCAGCGGCCGGGGCATCCACCTCGAAGTCGACGGCGGCGTGAAGGTGGACAACATCGGCGACATCGCGCTCGCCGGCGCGGATGCATTCGTCGCGGGTTCCGCCATCTTCGGCAGCAGCGATTACAAGAAAACCATCACGGCCATGCGCGCAGCGGCGAGTTGAGGAGCACGATCGCGTAGCCCGGATGGAGCGAAGCGCGATCCGGGTTTTGCCCCGGATTATGCCGCGAAGCGGCTTCATCCGGGCTACGAAGCTGCAGGGGCAGGCCCGAAGCGCTGTTGGTGAAAAGTCAGGACACGGACGTCCGTTCTGGACCCTCAGGTCGCGATCACCTTGATGCTGGCAAGGTGTCAATCGAGGCCGCGCTCATGGAGGAACGCACAAACGAACCCATAGCCAACGGCCCCGATGCTTTCGCATCGGGACCGCGGCCGACCAGGAGAGGAATGAACCATGAGGCGGGAAAGAATCGCCTCGATCTTTGCGTGGTCCACCGCGCTGGACGCCTTCCGGTGTCAGTGGGCCGGGTACGTCTCCGGCGCCAGCGCGGGGGTGTTCCACGGTCGACATCCACGCAGGAGTACCGACTGGCGATCATTGGGCGCCCGCCAGCCGCAGCACGCGGGGCGGGTCAGGGGCGAAAAGCGGGCGATTTGTGGCAAAACGCGGGCACCCCGGACGGGTGGGTTGCGCCCCACGCCTGCATGGCGCACGCTCGCGCTGGGGCCTCGGCGACGGGGCCATTCTGAACGGAGCAATGCATGGCTCGCGCCATCGCCATCGTGGAGGACGAGCCGTCCATCCGCGCCAATTATGTCGAGGCACTGTCGCGCATCGGTTACGAGGTGCGGGGTTTTGCCTCGCGCGGCGAGGCTTCCGGCGCCTTCGCCAACCGCATGCCGGAACTGGTGATCATCGATATCGGTCTCGGTGATGAACCAGAGGGCGGCTTCGACCTGTGCCGCGAACTGCGGGCGAAATCGGCCACGCTGCCGATCATCTTCCTGACCGCGCGCGATTCCGATTTCGACGTAATCTCTGGGCTGCGCCTCGGTGCGGACGATTACCTTTCCAAGGACACGAGCTTCCACCAGCTCGCCGCGCGGATCGGTGCGCTGTTCCGGCGCGTGGAATCGCAGAAGGCGCCGGCACCAACCGAAACGGTGGTCGAGCACGGCCCGTTGAAACTCGAAGCCGAGCGCATGCGCGTCACCTGGAATGACGTCGATGTCCCGCTCACCGTCACCGAGTTCTGGATGGTGCACACGCTGGTGCGCTTCCCGGGCCACGTGAAGAACCGCGACCAGTTGATGCGGGACGCGGAACTGGTGGTGGACGACGCCACCATCACCTCGCACATCAAGCGCATCCGCAAGAAATTCCTCGCCGTCGATCCGGCGTTCGACGCGATCGAGACGGTGCACGGCGTGGGGTATCGCTGGAAGCCGTAGTTTGTGCGATCGTCCCTGATCGCTGCTTCGAACAGCGCTCAGCCAACGGCCAGATCGTCGCGTTCTGTCAGTTCAAAACGCCCTCCCATGGGCTGACTTTCCACAACAGCGGCTTCGATCGGTACATTGAAGCAGCCAAGCTCAGGCTAAGCTGCTCCTTGTTCGGAATCCCCGTGCAATGACCCTCCGCCGCAAACTGCTGCTGGTCGCGCTGTCCACGCTGGCTTTGCCGTGGGCCGGCTGGTTGTACGTGCGCCAGATGGAGCACCTGCTGCGCAACAGCCAGGAACAGGCGCTGCTGGCGATCGCGTTCGCGCTGGACCGCGGCCTGGTCGCGGTTGGCGCGGACCTGCCGAACACGGGACAGAACTGGTACGTGCAACGCGCCACGCAGCCGATCGTGATCGACGGCACCGAGCGCGACTGGACCCCGATGGCGCGCTGGGCGCAGCATCCGTGGCAGGGCGTAGAAGTCCAGCTCGCCAACGATCCGGCGTGGCTGTACATGCGCATCAACGTCGCCGACGCGACGCATACCCGGCTGGATGCCCAGGACGCGGCGGCGGTGGAAGCCGACCACGTGGTGCTGCAACTGGTGCGCGGCAACCATCAGCGCAGTTACCTGCTGGCCAGCGCGAACTCCGGTGCGTTTCTCGCGCATCCGCTGGACCCGCGCGTGCACGGCTTGCCCGACCAGATCAGCGGGCAATGGCTGGACACCGGCAAGAGCTATCAGATCGAGCTGCGCATCCCGCGCGCGCAGGCGCCGGACCGACTCGGCATCGGGGTATTCGACGCGAGCGAGCCCACCCGCTTCGACGGCGGCAAGCCCGACCTGCGGCCGCTGCTCAGCCTCTCGCCCGCGCTGTCGAACGACCTGACCCAGCTCGTGCCGAGCGGCGTGCGGGTTCGCCTGCTCAGTGCCGACGGCTGGGTGCTGGGCGAAGGCGGCAGCATGCTGGAAACCCCAGCGCGAAAGCCCAGCCGGTTTCCAGGGCTGCAGCGGGTGTTGTCGGACCTGCTGGTCGTCCCCTCGCTGGACCAGCGGGGACACCTGCCGCGCGACATCCCGCGCCTGTCCGAACCCGACGTGCAGCAGGCGCTGGACGGGCAGGCCACGGCCAACTGGCGCGGCGGCGACACCGCGGGCAGCGTGGTGTTGACGGTCGCGGTGCCGCTGGACGTGCGCGGGCAGAACCGCGGCGCGCTGGTGCTGGAGCAATCCAGCCAGGCCCTGCCGCTGCTGACCAATCGTGCACTGCTGGGGCTGATGCTGGCCAGCATCGCGGTGCTGGTGATCGCCGGCGCGGTGCTGTTCGCGTTCGCGACCTGGCTGTCGCTGCGGATAGGGCGCCTGCGCGATGCCGCCGAACAGGCGCAACATCACGAAAGCCTCGCGCTGGAACGCCTGCCGCTGGTGGACGACCGCGACGAGCTGGGCGATCTTGCGCGCAGCCTGTCGCGGTTGTTGGAGTCGATCGGCACCTACACCGAATACCTGCGCAAGCTCGCGTCCAACCTCTCGCACGAACTCAACACGCCGCTCGCGATCGTGCGCTCGTCGCTCGAGAACCTGGAGCACGCCAATCTTCCTTCCGACGCCTTGCCCTACCTGACGCGCGCCCGCGACGGCGCGGCCCGGATCGGCGCGATCGTGCGCGCGATGAGCGAAGCCAGCCGCATGGAACGCGCGATGGCTTCGGCCGACGGCGAGGACATGGACCTCGCGCAGGTCGTGCGCGGCTGCGCCGAGGCGTACCGGACACTCGCCGGCGCGCGCGACCTGCAATGCGCGATCCCGGCGCATCCGGTGCCGCTGTACGGCGCGCCGGAACTGATTGCGCAGGCACTGGACAAGCTGTTCGACAACGCGCTGTCGTTCACCGCGACCGACGGATGGATCCGGATTGCGCTGGAGCAGGACGGCGACGAGGCCCGCATCTTGGTGTCGAACAAGGGGCCGCACCTGCCCGAATCCATGCAGGGCCAGTTGTTCGATTCGTTGATCAGCGTGCGCGGCGCGGGGACCAAGGCCGGCACGCCGCACCTGGGCCTGGGACTTTACGTGGTGCGGCTGGTGGCGGAACTGCACCAGGGCCGCGTGTCCGCGCGCAACGATGCCGAGGGCGTGAGCTTCGACATCGCGCTTCGCGGGATGCGGCGATCACCTTTGTGCGATCATCCCTGATCGCGGTCTCGTTGAACGTTGGCGCGTATCACGCCTGCTGGCGACCTGACGATTCAGAACGGGCATCCATGTCCTGACTTTTCACAACAGCCGCCCTGTGTGGCGCCTCGTGTTTCCCTGTTTTAGAAGGAACAGCTCTGTGCTCGACCAGGCCCAATTCGAAGCCCTCGCCCGCGAAGGCCACAACCGCATACCGCTGGTGCGCGAGGTGCTGTCGGATCTCGACACGCCGCTGTCGGTGTACCTGAAGCTCGCCGATGGCCCGTACACTTTCCTGCTGGAATCGGTGGAAGGCGGCGCGAACTGGGGGCGCTATTCAATCATCGGCCTGCCGGCGCGGCGCGTCTTCAGTTTCCGTGCGCAGACGTTGAGCGTGATCGAAGACGGCTCGATCGTCGAGACGCGCGAGGTTGCCGATCCGCTGGCGGAAGTGGAGAAGCTCCGCGTGCAATATCGCGTGCCCCACCTGCCGGATATGCCCGCCTTCACCGGTGGTCTGGTCGGCTATTTCGGATTCGAAACGGTCGGCTACATCGAGCCGCGTCTGGCAAAGTGGGATCGCGCCGACGAACTCGGCACGCCCGACATTCTCCTGGTGCTGGCGGAAGAAGTCGCGGTCTTCGACAACCTGAAGGGGCGTCTGTACCTGATCGTGCACGCCGATCCATCGCGGCCGCATGCGTACGCGCGCGCACAGCGACGGCTGGATGCTTTGGCGCACCACCTGCGCCAAGGCGGCGCGGCGTACCCACAGGCCACGCATGCCGCGGTGCTGGACGAGCGCGATTTCAAATCGTCGTTCACGAAGGAAGCGTTCGAGGCGATGGTGGAACGTTGCAAGGAATACATCCGCGCCGGCGACGTGTTCCAGGTGGTGCCGTCGCAGCGCCTCAGCATCGGTTTCAACGCGCGTCCGGTGGATGTCTACCGCGCGCTGCGCGCGTTGAATCCATCACCCTACATGTACTTCTTCGACCTCGGCGAAACCCAGATCGTCGGCTCGTCGCCGGAAATCCTGGCGCGCCTGAAGGACGGCAAGGTCATCGTGCGCCCGCTCGCCGGCACCCGCAAGCGTGGCGCCACGCAGGAAGAAGACGCGGCGCTGGAAAAGGAATTGCTGGCCGATCCGAAGGAACGCGCCGAACACCTGATGCTGATCGACCTCGGCCGCAACGACATCGGCCGCATCAGCGAAACCGGCAGCGTCGAAGTCAGCGATTCGTTCGCGATCGAGCGCTATTCGCACGTGATGCACATCGTCTCGCAGGTGGAGGGCAAGGTGCGCCCCGGCACCAGCTACATGGACGCGCTGCGCGCGACGTTCCCGGCCGGCACGCTGTCCGGCGCGCCCAAGATCCGCGCCATCGAAATCATCCAGGAACTGGAACCGTTCAAGCGCAACATCTACTCCGGTGCGATCGGCTGGATCGGCTGGTGGGGCGACGCCGACACCGCCATCGCGATCCGCACCGCCGTGATCCAGGACGCCCGCCTGCACGTGCAGGCCGGCGCCGGCATCGTCTACGACTCCGATCCTGCGGCCGAGTGGGAGGAGACGATGAACAAGGGACGCGCGCTGTTCCGCGCGGTGGCGCAGGCGGTGCGGGGGCTGTAGGCTGCGAAAAACTTGGCAGGGGATCGTATATGGGGAAATGGCTTGCGGCCCTTCTGGTTGTGCTTGTACCCGTTATTGCGGTGGCGCAGGTCAACA
>JBQCCP010000067.1:0-16453 GCA_051962095.1 Rhodanobacteraceae bacterium | reverse complement strand
ATTGCGGACCGTCGGCGACCTCGGGCGCGATCTCGATGCCGCGGTTGATCGGGCCGGGATGCAGCACCTGGCAGCCGGGTTGGGCCAACGCGAGGCGGCGCGAGTCCAGACCGTAGTGCGCGTGGTAGTCGGCGGCGTCGGGAAACTGGGCGTCGGCCATGCGTTCCTTCTGGATGCGCAGCATGATCACCACGTCGGCGTCAGCGAGGGCGCCATCGAAATCTTCGCTGGTCGCGCAGCCCGGAAATTCCTGCAGCGATTCGGGCAGCATCGCGCGCGGCGCGCACAGCCGGACATCACGGGCGCCCATTGCGTGCAGCGCCTGCGCATCCGAGCGTGCCACCCGCGAATGGCGGATGTCGCCGCAGATCACGATGCGCAGGTTTTCGAAATCCGGCCGGCGCTGGTGGATCGTCAGCGCATCCAGCAAACCCTGCGTCGGATGCGCGTGGGTGCCGTCGCCGGCATTGATCACCGCGACGTTGCTGCGGGCGTGCTGCGCGAGATACGCCGGCATGCCGTTTTCATTGTGGCGCACCACCAGCGCGTCGAGGCCCATCGCTTCCAGCGTGTGCAGCGTGTCGAGCAGGCTCTCGCCCTTGCTGGTGGACGATCGCGACAGATCGAAATTGACGTTGTCCGCGCCCAGCCGCTTGGCGGCGAGCACGAATGAGGTGCGGGTGCGCGTGGAGGCTTCGAAGAACAGCGTCAACACAGTGCGCCCGGCCAGCAGATCGCGCGGCGCGCCCTCGGCGCGGTAACGTTCGGCGCGATCCAGCAGGCGGGTGATCGTCGCGCGATCGAGGTTTTCGAGCGTCAGAAGATGGTGCATGGCAACGGATGGCGGTGAGGTAAGGAGCAGGAAGGCGGAAGCAGCGTGATGCGTGAGTTCGTCATTCCTGCGAAAGCCGGAATCCATGTTGCTGTTGCGGCCGTGCAGTGGCTTTCACGGATCGGCGGATTCTGCGCAGGGCGCCGCGTGCACATCATGTGCGTTGCAAATCACTGCGAGTCGGTTGCTGCGCCCGTTAACCAGCTCTCAAGGATAACGGCGGCGGCCAGCGAATCGATGTTTTCTGCGTCGCGGCGTCGCGCCGAGCCCGCCGCCCGTTGTGCGGCGAAGCGGCGCGAGGCTTCCTGGGAAGTATGGCGCTCGTCGACCAGGTGCACCGGCAGTCCGCTGCGTTGCCCGAGTGCTTGGGCGAATGAGCGCGCACCGCGCGTGATAGCCTGTTCGCCGCCATCCAGCGTCAGCGGCAGGCCCACGACCACGGCTTCGGGACGCCATTCCGAGATCAGCGCATCGATACCCTGCCAATCGGGCCGGCCCTTCTGCGACAACAGCGCGGACAAAGGCCGGGCGGATTGACTGATGCGGTTGCCGC
The DNA here is from genome assembly GCA_051962095.1 of Rhodanobacteraceae bacterium. GTDB lineage: Bacteria > Pseudomonadota > Gammaproteobacteria > Xanthomonadales > Rhodanobacteraceae > 66-474. Next base: position 15,068 of record JBQCCP010000067.1, on the reverse strand, counting down.
TGGCGACGCCGCTCCGACGCGCGCCGTAGTCGAACCCCAATACGCAGCCGCTCACGCGCGGCCGGAATACGAAGTCAGGTTCGCGGGATTGATCCCCACCAGCGCCACCGCGGCGCTCCAGCGATCGTCCAGCGCGGTATCGAACAGGATGCGTTCGTCGGCCTGTACCGTGAGCCACGCGTTCTCGCGCAGCTCCTGTTCCAGTTGGCCCGCGCCCCAGCCGGCATAGCCCAGCGCGACCAGCGCGCGGTCGGGCCCGTCGCCGTCGGCCATCGCGGCGAGGATGTCGCGCGAGGTCGTGACGGTGAGCGAGTCGTTGACGCGGTAGCTGGAATCCCATTCGCGTTCACCCGACGCGTGCAGCACGAAACCGCGTTCGGGTTGCACCGGGCCGCCCACCAGCACCGGCGCGCCAGCGACTTCGGCGCGTTCGCACGGCATGTGCATCTGCTGCAGCACGTCGCCGAGCTTGTAGTCGGACAACCGGTTCACCACCAGCCCCATCGCACCTTCTTCGCTGTGCTGGCAGACGAAGGTGATCCCGCGCGCGAAATTGGGATCGCCCATGCCGGGCATGGCGATCAGGAAATGGCCGGTCAGCGAAGGCGGGTTGCCGCTGCCGGCGGCCGGTGGCTTGCCGGGGCGGGCGCTGCGCGAACGGCTGCTGCGTGAAGAAGCTGACATGCCGGCTATTGTACCGCCGCCCCGTGCAAGGCCGGGTCAATCGGCCGCGCGCGTCTCCAGGCGGTTGCCGGGCAGGAATTGCCACGTGCGCGTGATCACGAGTTCGTTGATGCGGTGGCCGCTGGCATCCTTCTCGACGGGGATCGGCGGGAACGGCGCGGCGAGGTGCACGATCCGCACGGCGGCGTCATCCAGTATGCGATGCCCGGAACCGTGGTTCACGGTGACCTCGCGCACACGCCCGTCGGGCGCCAGCACCACGGTCAGGATCAGGTCGCCGTGCAGGTGGCGCAGGCGCGCCGCGTCGGGATAGTTGAGGTTGCCGATCCGTTCGACGCGGTGCACCCAAGCCACCTGGTATGCGGCGTAGGCGACGCTGCGCGTATTGGCGGAGATGTATTTGCGGCGCGGACGGCGCGCATAGGCTTCCTGTTCCTCGCGCACCTCCTGCGCCAGCCGCGCCATCTCCATCCTTTGCGGAACGGGAATCGAGGACACCTGCTGTTCGGGCTGCGGCTGGTCGCGGGTGTTGCGCTCGCTTGCGACCCGGCTGTCGACATGTCCACGGGTCGTGAGGATGTGCGGGCCGCTCGCAGTTTGCTGGGCGGCCGCGGAGGGCATCATCGGCACCGGCGCGGCGCCGGCCTGCGTGACCGGCAGCGGCCCCGAAACCGGAGCGCCGGGACGATGTGCCTTGTCGCTGTTGCCGCCGCCGGCGTTGTTGGCCTGTGCCAGGAAATCCGCCCGTATTGGCGTCTCGGCATTCGAGGTGTTGATGAGCGTGACGTCCAGCGTCGGCAGGCTGGGTGCCGGCTTGGCGAACCGGAAGCCGATGCCCAGGATCACGATTGCGTGCAGCATCAGCGAGAACAGCAATGCCACGCCGATCCGGTTCGGGTCGACGTGTGCATGCACGCCCGCAACGGCGGCATTCATGGCCGATCCGTCCTTGGAGATCCGGATTCGCTGGCTTCGATCACGTCGAACACCCTCCCCGCGATGTTCAATCCGAATTGCGCGTCCAGTTCGCGCGCGCAGGTGGGCGAGGTCACGTTGACTTCGGTGAGGTAGTCGCCGATCACGTCGAGGCCGGCGAACAGGATTCCGCGCCGCGCCAGCTCCGGGCCCACCTCGGCGGCGATCCAGTAGTCATGTTCGGACAGCGGCTGGCCCACGCCGCGGCCGCCGGCCGCGAGATTGCCGCGGAAATCGGTGCCCTGCGGGATGCGCGCCAGCGCGTACGGCACGGGTTCGCCGTTCACCATCAGGATGCGCTTGTCGCCCTGGCTGATTTCGGGGATGAATTTTTGCGCCATCACTAAACGGCGGTCGTCCCCGGCCAGCGTTTCGAGAATCGAATTGAGATTGGGATCGTCGCCGCGCGAGCGGAAGATGCCGCGTCCGCCCATCCCGTCCAGCGGCTTCAGCACCACTTCGCCGTGTTCGCGCGCGAAACGCCGCAACTCGCCGCGGTCGCGCGCCACCAGCGCCGGCGCGCAACACTGCGGGAACCATTGCGCCGCCAGCTTCTCGTTGAAGTCGCGCAGCGCCTGCGGGTTGTTGATGACGCGCACGCCCGCGCGCGCGGCGAGATCGAGCACCAGCGTGTCGTACAGGAATTGCGCGTCGAAGGGTGGATCCTTGCGGGCCAGCACGAGGTCGATCCCGTCGGCCAGCGGTTGCCAATGCGCCTGGCCCAGGCTGAACCAGTCGGTCGTGTTGTCGCGCACTTCCAGTGGCGCGAGCCGCGCCCAGGCCACGCCGTCGCGCACCGCCAGGTCACCCTGCAGCATGTAGCGGAGCGTGTGGCCGCGCCGTTGTGCTTCCAGCAACAAGGCGAGCGTGGTGTCCTTCTCGGGATGGATCGCGCCGATGGGATCCATCAGCACCGCAACGGTGTGATTCATGGGCCTCATATTAGCGACGGGCGAACCGGGAAGATGCCCCGTGCATCACGGCAGACCTGCCGGGGCGGAACGACGGCCCGGCCGATGTGGAAACAGCGGGGGACGGAAATGCACGTCATCACATTCGCCGGGGACGTCTTGGTGTATCTTGACGCGGCGGCCGGGAAGTGCCTTCAAGGGAAGACGTCCGGGTTCGTCTGCAGGGGGACGAATCGCAGGGGGGATCACTCGGGAAGTCCAATGTGACGGCCGTCACAGTGAATCGCGGTGTGGCATCCATGTTGCATGGACTCTCACCGCCTCCCGAAGAGGTGGAACCCTGACCGTGAACGAAAACGTCAACCACGATGGCCTTGCCGGACTGAAGGTGATGGTCATCGACGACTCGAAGACCATCCGCCGTACCGCCGAGACCCTGCTGAAGAAGGAGGGTGCCGAGGTACTCACCGCCGTGGACGGCTTCGAGGCGCTGGCCAAGATCTCCGATCTGCGCCCCGACATCATCTTCGTGGACATCATGATGCCGCGGCTGGATGGTTATCAGACCTGCGCGCTGATCAAGAACAACCATGTGTTCCGCTCGACGCCCGTGATCATGCTGTCCTCCAAGGACGGCCTGTTCGACAAGGCGCGCGGCCGCATCGTGGGTTCCGAGCAGTACCTCACCAAACCTTTCACCCGCGACGAGTTGCTGGATGCGATCCGACAGCACGTCGCGGCCGACAAATGATGCACCCACCGACACCATGATGCGCGCAGGGGAATCCAAGCAATGGCACACATCCTGATCATCGACGACTCGCCCACCGACGTGAAGATTTTTTCCGGCGCGCTGGAGCGGGCGGGGCACAAGGTCACATCGGCAGGCACCGCCGAGGCGGGCATCGCCGCCGCGCAGAAGGACAAGCCCGATCTTGTCCTGATGGACGTGATCTTTCCCGGCATGAACGGCTTCCAGGCCACACGCAGCCTCACCAGGGATCCGCAGACCAGTTCCATCCCGGTGGTGATCGTCACCACCAAGAGCATGGAGACCGACCGCATGTGGGGTCTCCGCCAGGGTGCCAAGGACGTGCTGGTGAAGCCGGTCAGCGAAAAGGATCTGGTCGCCAACGTCAGCAAGCACTTGACGGCGCAGGCCTAGCGAAGATGAGTAAGAGGCGCTCCCACGAGAAACACGGCCATCGCCACGACGCGCGGCAGACGCAAGCCGCGGCGCCGGCCACGGGAGACGCTCTGGAATTCCTGCAGCCGGTGGGTGCCTATGCGCTGCTGGCCGCCTATGAGAGCCGCAGTCTCGAGCATGATCCGGGCGTGCCGGAGCAGATCGAGGCGCCGGGCCTGTGGCGCGCGATCGGCTTTCGCGTGGGCGACCACCACTTCGTCAGCGGCATCGACGAGGTCAGCGAAATCCTGATGCAACCGCCGCCCGTCACCAGCATCCCCTCCACGCGTCCGTGGATGCTGGGCGTCGCCAACGTCCGTGGCAACCTGATCGCGCTGGTGGACCTGAAACAGTTCCTGTTCGAGCAGCGCACCCATGTCACCGGGCGCGCGCGAGTCCTGGTGGTGAAGCAGAGCGGCGGCAACGTCGGACTGCTGGTCGATGAATTGCTGGGCCAGCGCAACCTCACCGATGCCGATCGCGTGGACGCGGAAGGCGAGGGAGATGCGCGGCTGGCGCGTTTCGTCACCGAGAACGTGACGATGGGCCCGGTGCGGCTGGGGCGCTTCAGCATGGTGGAGTTGACGCGCGCGCCGGATTTCCAGCACGCGGGGCTGTAATTGTGCGATCGTCCCTGATCGCGGTTTCGTTGTGTGGTTGGAGGGATTGGGGAGTGTGCGGACCATGAACACCAGAACGGCCATCCATGGCCTGACTTTCAACAACAGCCGCTCCGAATCGACGATGCAAGCGACATACATGGCAACGAGGTGGGAATCATGAGCGCGAATTCCGGTGCGGTACGCAAGGGCGCGTCCCTGCAGACCTGGCTGATCCTGTTCCTGCTGGCGGCGATCGTCCTGGCCGGCGCGGACTTCTTCCTGCTGAACAGGCACGACAGCCAGGACCGTGCCGCGGCGCAGCTCACCACCCAGATCCAGGTGAACTCGCAGCAGGTCGCGAACTTCGCGTTGCAGGCCGCCAACGGCAACATCGATGCGTTCAAGGAACTGACCAGCACGCGCGCGGCCATCGCCGCGGCGGTCAACCATTTGAACCAGGGCGATCCGGCGACCGGCCTGCCGGCCTACGTGGACGCGATCGGCGTGCGCGAACCGATGGCCGCACTGACGAAGTCCTGGAACCAGTTGAACGCCGACCTCGGCAAGATCGAAGCCAACAAGGACGCGGTGCTGGATTCCGCTTCCCAGGCCGCGACCTTCAACCAGCAGATGCCGGACCTGAACTCCAAGATCAACCAGGTCATCAGCATCCTGCAGTCCAAGGGCTCGGCGTCCAGCATCTACACCGCTTCGCAACTGATGGTGTCGGGCGACCGCCTGATCCGGCGCGTGGGCGACGTGTTGCAGGGTGGCGCCGATTCCGCGTCGGCTGCCAACGGGCTCGCGCTCGACTCCACCAATTATGGCGAAACCCTGAAGCAACTGGCCGATGGTTCCTCGGGTGAAGCATCGCGCCTGTTGAGCGGCGTGCAGAAATCCTGGAGTGGCCTGGAAGCGCCGGTGCAGAAGGTGATCGCCGCGGCGCCCACGCTGGTGACGGTGAAGAACGCCGCCACCCAGGCGTCGGTCGATTCGCAGGACGTGTTGCTGAAGGCGAACTCGGTTTCCAACGCGCTGGGCAAGCTGCCGCAGACCCGTCCGTTCCCGAACGTGTGGTGGGGCTTGCTGGGTGCTGTCGCCGCGGCTTTCCTGGCGGTGGTGCTGGCGCTCAACTTCATCCGGACCGAGCGCAAGCGTTCGGCCGAAAGCCGCAGCCTCAACGAACGCAACCAGCAGGCCATCATGCGCTTGCTGGATGAAATGGGAACGCTCGCCGAAGGCGACCTGACGGTGAAGGCGACCGTGACCGAGGACATCACCGGCGCGATCGCGGACTCGGTGAACTTTGCCGTCGAGGCGCTGCGCTCGCTGGTGACGACGATCAACGAGACCGCGGTGCGGGTGTCGTCCGCCGCGCAGGAAACCCAGGCCACCGCCAAGCACCTCGCAGACGCGGCCAATCAGCAGGCCGAACAGATCACCTCGGCCTCGGCCAAGATCAACGAGATGGCGGTGTCCATCGACCAGGTGTCGCGCAACTCCGCCGACTCCGCGGAAGTGGCGCAGCGCTCGGTGCAGATCGCGTCGAACGGCGCGCAGATCGTGCGCCAGACCATCAGCGGCATGGATTCGATCCGCGAGCAGATCCAGGAAACGTCCAAGCGCATCAAGCGGCTCGGCGAATCGTCCCAGGAAATCGGCTCGATCGTCGAACTCATCAACGACATCGCCGAGCAGACCAACATTCTGGCCTTGAACGCGGCCATTCAGGCGGCCTCGGCCGGTGAGGCGGGCCGAGGTTTCGCGGTGGTCGCGGACGAAGTGCAGCGACTGGCCGAACGCGCGACGGGCGCCACCAAGCGAATCGAAACGCTGGTGCAGACCATTCAGTCCGATACGGTGGAAGCGGTCAGCTCGATGGAACAGACCACCACGCAGGTGGTGAACGGTGCGCGCCTGGCCGAAGACGCCGGCACCGCGCTGGGCGAAATCGAAAAGGTGTCGAACAATCTCGCGGGATTGATTCAGGGCATTTCCAGCGCGGCCAAGCAGCAGTCGGCGGCGGCCACCAACATCTCCTCGACGATGAGTTCGATTCAGCAGATCACCGCGCAGACTTCGGTGGGTGCGAACCAGACCGCGGAGTCGATCGGCAACCTCGCGCAACTCGCCCAGGAGCTGCGCCGCTCGGTGGCCGACTTCAAGCTGCCCGCGTAAGCGGCGCGAGGTGGGGCCATGAGCGCAGGCGACGACATCATGACTTCGGTGACCGGTGAGGCCGGCGTCATGGCGGTCGCGCCCGAGCCGCGCGTGGAGCGCGAAGCCGGCGGCAGCGTGCGGAAAGCGACGATGCAACTCGAAGAACACACCGATTTCTCGACGCTGGGCTGGATCAAGCCGCAGATCGACCAGTTGTTGTCGGAAGCGCGCCAGGCGCTGGAAGCGTACGCCGAGGATCCCGAAGACGCGCGGCTGATGCAGAGTTGCGTCGGCCTGCTGCACCAGGTGCTCGGCACCTTGCGCATGGTCGAGCTGTACGGCGCGGCCGAACTCGACCAGGAAATGGAACACCTCGCGCAGTCGGTGCTCGATGGCAAAGTCGCCGATCGCGACGAGGCGTTCGGCGCGTTGATGCGCGGGCTGGTGCAGCTGCCCGATTACCTCGACCTGATCGAAAGCGGCCACAAGGACATTCCGATCGTCCTGCTGCCGCTGCTCAACGAATTGCGCGATGCGCGCGGCGCCGAACCGGTCGACCAGCGCGTGCTGTTTCACCCCGACATCGACCGCCCGCTGCCGCAGGACGCGGCCGGTGCGCGGGTGGCATATCCGTTCGCCGACCTGCGCCAGCGGGCCACCCAGATTCGCGCGCGCTTCCAGGTGCAGTTGCTGGCCTGGACACAGGGCAAGCAGCCCAATTTCGCGGACATGCGCGAATGCATGGACGAGCTGCGCGCGGTATGCCATGCCGAAGCCGCGCGCCGCCTGTGGTGGGTAGCCGGCGGCGTGCTGGAAGCCTTGCAGCAGGGTCGGCTGGATCATCACCTCGCCAGCCTGCGCCAGCAGTTCGGTCAGCTCGACCGCACCATCCGCCACATGCAGGACCAGGGCGAGGACGTGTGCGGCGACGAGGATGCGCGCGAACTCGTGCGTGGCCTGCTGTTCTCGGTCGCGCATGCAGCGCCGGGTCCCGGCCGCACCGATGCGATCGCGCAGTGCTTCGCGCTGGATCGCATGGTGCCGTCGGCGGAAGAACTCGAACACGCGCGTGCGGCGATGTCCGGGCGCAATCGCGCACTGCTGGACACCGTAGCCAAGGCGGTGCGCGAGGACCTGCTGCGCGTCAAGGAAGGGCTGGACATCTTCCTGCGCCGCGAGGATCGCAACCCGCAGCAACTCGCGCCGCAGGTCGAAACCCTGCACCGCGTGGGCGACACGCTGGGCGTGCTGGGGCTGGAATCGCCCGCGAAGATGATCGGCGACCAGCGCAAGGTGATCGCCGACGTCATCGACGGGAAGCGCGAGGCGAAACCCGAAATCATCCTGGACGTCGCCAGCGCGCTGCTGTACGTGGACGCGTCGCTCGACGAACACATCGAATGCCTTGGCGCCGCCGATTCATCCGGCGATGCGCTGCCTTCCAGCGAAGCGCGCAAGATCATGCGCACGCTGATGCGCGAGGCCGGCGCCAACCTCGGCCAGGTCAAGGAACACATCACGGCGTTCATCGAGTCGTCGTGGTCGCACCCGCAACTCGCGGACGTGCCCAAGCTGCTGGCGGAGGTTTCGGGTGCGCTGCGCATCCTCAACCTCGAGCGTCCGGCCGAGTTGGTGGACGGCATCGACCGCTATATCGGCAACGAGCTGATCGTCGATGTCAAGGTGCCCACCGTCGACGACATGGACACGCTCGCCGACGCGATGGCCAGCGTCGAGTATTACCTCGAGATCGGCCGCGATTCGAGCGCCAGCGACAACCGCATCCTCGATGCGGCCCAGCATAGCCTGGAGAAGCTGCACTACTGGCCGGTTCCGCCGCGCCGCGAGCCGGCCGCGCCCGCCGCTGCCGAAGAAACCGCAGCGGCCGCGGAACAGGCGGCGAGCGTTGCGGCGCCGATCGCGCGGGTGGTCAAGGGCGCGCCCGTCGCCGTCGACATTCCGGTCGCGGCGAATGAACCCGAAGCCACGCGCGCCGAGCATGCAGCGCCGGGCACGGGACCGGGCCACTGGATCGAAGTCGAAGAGGAAGTTCTGGAGCCGGTCGGAGCCGGCGGCGCGGCCCCGGTGGACACCGCGTTCCAGGACGCTGCGGGCATCGACGAGGAAATCCGCGAAGTGTTCGTCGAGGAAGTCGGCGAGGAAATCGCGAACATCAAGGTGAACCTGCCGGCCTGGAAGGCCGGTCCGGAAGACCTCGACACGCTCAAGAACGTGCGGCGCTCGTTCCATACGCTGAAGGGTTCCGGCCGGCTGGTCGGCGCGGCGGCGCTGGGCGAGTTCAGCTGGAAGATCGAGAACATGCTGAACCGCGTGCTCGATCGCACCATCCGGCCCGACGCGAACGTGCAGGACGTGGTGGATGCCGCGGTCGCGACGTTGCCGAAACTGCATGCCGGCCTGCAGGGCCGGCCGGTCGCGCTCGATCCGCCCCTCGACGCGATCGCACAGACCGCCGACAAGCTCGCCGCGGGCGAGCCGGCGCGCATCGCCGATCATCTCCATGGCTACCGCAAGACCGTGCGCACCGTGCGCCGCTGGGTGCCGGATGCCGAATCCGCGGGCGTGCCCGTGGCGCCGATCGTCGCGACTGGCGACGTGATCACCTCGCCGGAAACCGGCCTGCCGGTGGTGGACCCGATCCTGCTGGACGTGCTGCGCACCGAAGTGGGCCAGCACCTCGACCACCTGCGCGCGTATCTCGCACGCAACGTCGACCACGACGTGCCCGCGGACGACGAACTGATGCGCTCGGTGCACACGCTGCACGGTGCGGTCGCGATGGTCGGCATCGAAATGCTGGCGAACATGCTGGCGCCGATGGAAACCTGGGTGCGCCGCGTGCGCAGCGCCGAGGCCCCGCTCGATCGAGAGGGCTGCGATGCGATGCGCGATGCCGTCGCGATGACCGACCACGTCATGGCGCAATTCGACGCGCCGGTTCCCGACGTGCCGGACACCACCGCGCTGACCGAGCGGCTGGAAGCGCTGCGCGACCGCTGGCCGGAAGCCGCACCGTTCGGAGCACCGCGTCCGCCGGTGGCCTTCGATGCCGGCGAGGCCGTGTTCGCCGATGCGCTGGAAGACTCCGAAGACGTGGTGCCGGCGGTGGGCCTTGCCGCCACCTCCACCTTGCCCACCGAAGACGATGGCGACGCGCTGGCCGCCCGCGAAGAAGCCGAACGGCTTGCGGCGGAAAAAGCGGAATGCGAACGCCTCGCGGCCGAGCAGGCCGAAGCGGAACGTCTTGCTGCCGAGAAAGCCGAACAGGAGCGTCTCACTGCGGAACAAGCCGAAGCCGAACGCGCCGCCGCGGAGCAGGCCGAAGCCGAGCGGTTGACTGCAGAGAAGGCCGAACAGGAACGCGTCGCTGCGGAACAGGCCGAAGCCGAACGCGTTGCTGCGGAGCAGGCAGAAGCCAAGCGTGTCGCAGCCGAACAGGAACGCTTGGTCGCCGAGCAGGAAGAACAAGAACGCGCTGCGGCCGAGAAGGCCGAAGCGGAACGCCTCGCGGCAGAGCAGGCGGAACAGGAGCGGCTCGCAGCCGAACGGGCCGAGGCGGAACGGCTCGCCGCGGAACAGGCCGAGCAGGAACGCATCGCCGCGGAACAAGCCCAAGCCGAACGCGTTGCCGCCGAGCAAGCGGAACGGGAACGCCTCGCAGCCGAGCAGGCTGAGCGCGAACGCATCGCCGCCGAACAGGCCGAAGCCGAACGTATCGCCGCGGCGCGCGTCCAGGCCGAGCGCGACATCGCGGCCGCGGCGCTGCCGCCATTCCCCGACGATCTCCAGCCCGAAGGCCCGCTCGACATCCCGGGACTCGATCCGGAACTGGTCAGCCTGTTCACCGAAGAAGGCGGCGAACTGCTGGACAGCAGCGACAGCCTGATGGCGACCTTGCGCAATGCGCCGGGCGATGCCGAATGCGTCCGCGGTCTGCAGCGCAACCTGCACACCCTCAAGGGCGGTGCGCGCGTGGTTGGCATCGCAGCGGTGGGCGACCTGGCCCATGCGATGGAAACGTTGCTGGAGAAGATCGGCGACCGCAAGCGCGCTGTCGAACCGATCGAAGTGGATTCGCTGGAACGCGCCTTCGATCGCCTCCACGACATGTTGGAGCGCGTCGTGCAGAACCGCGCGGTGGCGACGCCGGAGAACGCGATCGAGCGCTTCAATGCGCTCGCCGAAGGCCGGTCGGTGGACGCCAGGCACGGGGCTGCCGCAACGCGGCGGGCCGAGCACGCGGGTCGCACCAAGGCCGCGCCGGCACCGGTCGCAATCCCGGCACCGTCGCCACGCGAGGCGCCGCAGTTCAGCGAAGCCGAGGTGCACGCACCGGCGGAATTGATCCGCGTGCGTTCCGATCTCTTGGATTCGCTGGTCAACGCGGCGGGCGAAGCCTCGATCTATCGCGCGCGTCTCGAACAGCAGGTCGGCAACTTCCGCTTCAATCTGGTGGAACTCAACCAGACCGTCGCGCGTTTGCGCGAGCAGTTGCGCAAGCTGGAAATCGAGACCGAAACCCAGATCCTGTCGCGTTACCAGCGCGAGAACGAAGCCGGCGAGGGCGCCGCCTTCGACCCGCTGGAACTCGACCGCTTTTCCAACCTGCAGCAGTATTCGCGCGCGCTGGCCGAGTCGGTGTCGGACCTCGCCTCGATCCAGGACATTCTGGACGACCAGGCGCGCCAGTCGGAAACGCTGCTGCTGCAACAGTCGCGCGTCAACTCCGATCTGCAGGACGGCCTGATGCGCACGCGCATGGTGCCGTTCGAATCGATGGTGCCGAACCTGCGCCGCACGTTGCGCGGCGCCGCCGACGAACTCGGCAAGCGCGCGCAGTTGCGCGTGGAAGGCGCGCAGGGCGAAATGGACCGCAGCGTGCTGGAGCGCATGAAGGCGCCATTCGAGCACATGCTGCGCAACGCGCTCACCCACGGCATCGAAGATCCGGCGCAACGCGTCGCGATCGGCAAGCCGATGGAAGGCACCGTCACGATCCAGGTCGGCCGCCAGGGCACCGAAGTGCTGGTGCGGGTCAGCGACGACGGCGCCGGCTTCGATCGCGATGCGATCCGTGCCAAGGCGATCGAACGCGGACTGTTGCAGCCCGACGTGCCGGTTTCCGATTCCGAACTCTTCGGGTTTGTACTGCAGACCGGTTTTTCCACCGCCAGCGAAGTCAGCCAGCTCGCGGGCCGCGGCGTCGGTATGGACGTGGTGGCCAACGAGATCCGCCAGCTCGGCGGTTCGCTGACGATCGAATCCGAACGCGGGCGCGGCACCACCTTCAATATCCGCCTGCCATTCACGCTTGCGGTGACGCAGGCGATCACCCTGCGCGCCGGCGACGCCACGTTCGCGGTGCCGATGACCTCCGTGCAGGCCGTCTCGCGCATCCCGCGCGAGGAAATGGCCGCGCGCATGGCCGGCGATGATCGCACGATCGAATACGCGGGCGCGTCGTACCAGCTGCACGAACTGTCAGAGCTGCTCGGGCTGGGTGCATCGCACGCCGTCGAAGACAGCACCGGCCAGTTGCCGTTGCTGATGGTGCGCGCGGGCGATCTGCGCGCCGCGATCCACATCGACAGCGTGATCGGTTCACGCGAAATCGTGGTCAAGCCGGTCGGCCCGCAGATCAGCAACGTGCCGGGCATGTTCGGCGCGACCATCATGGGCGACGGTTCGGTGATGCTGATCCTCGACCCGGCGCCGCTGGTCCGTCATTTCGTTGCGAAGCAATCGGCCGTCGCGACCGTCGTCGAGGCCGGCGACGTGGCCGTGGCCGGACCGGTCCATCCCATGGCCGCACCGCGCACCGACGGAACTGGCCCGCGCCTGGTGATGGTGGTCGACGATTCGATCACGATGCGCAAGGTCACCACGCGCGTGCTGGAACGCGAGCAGCTTGAAGTCGTCACCGCGAAAGACGGCGTTGACGCGCTGGAACTGCTGCAGGAGCGCGTGCCCGACGTCATGCTGCTCGACATCGAAATGCCGCGGATGGACGGCTACGAGCTGGCCACGCACATGAAGAACGACGCGCGTTTCCGGCACGTTCCCATCATCATGATCACCTCGCGCACCGGCGAGAAGCATCGCCAGCGTGCCTTCGAGATCGGCGTCGATCGCTATCTCGGCAAGCCCTACAGCGAAGCCGACCTGCTGCGCCACGTCAACGAGATGCTGGAGGCGCGCCATGCCTGATGTGGCCATGGAACCGCTGCCGCGCATCGCGCTGGTTTTCGGGGACGAGGCGGCGGTCTCGCACGTTCGCGAGGCTGTCACCGGACACGTCGATGTCGTTTATGCCGCGCCCGCGGGTGAATTCGACGTGGCACGCTGTGCCGGTGCCACGGCCGCGCTGGTGAATCTCGATGGCGGCGACTGGCTGGAGCCCGTCGAAACCAACTTGGACGCCGCCGGCATCGCGGTCGTGTACAACGACCCGGAGATTTCGCAGTCGCTGGAAGGCTGGGCGCGTGCGCGCTGGCTGCGGCACCTTGTCGCCAAGTTGCGCGGCAGCCGCGACGTCGATCCGCCGCGTCCCGACACCTTGGCGCAGGCGACGCCCGAGCCGCCGGCCATGCCGGAACCTGCCGCGCCCATCGCGGAAAATGTACCCACGGTCGCTGCCGGCGGGGGTGGGCCGGCGCGAACGGCCGTGGTCGAGCTTCCGCTCTCACCCGAGGAGATCGAGAACATGGCCGCTGACTTTGTCGCCGGACAGGAATCCGCTCCCGCACCACTCGTCGAAGCCGCGGCCGATGCCGGCATTTTGTCGTCGAAAGTTTCGGAACAGCCGCCGGCCGCATTGTCGCCCGACACCCCGATCGAATTCGAGGCGCCATTGGAGACACCTGCGATGCAGGCCGCGCCCGCGGAATACGATTTCGAGGCGGAAGCCGCGCTGGATGTCGACACGGAAGCCCTTTCCGCGATGATCGACGCGCGACTGGCGGCGCCGCAATCGGCGGAAAGTTCGCCCGAGGTATGGCGCGAAGTTTCCGGAGGCGCGCTGCCGTCCCGGCAATCCGACGACGTGCCCGAGATCGAAGCCGCCCCGGCGGAGAAGTCCGCTCCGGCGCCGGTTGCCGAGGCCGTGAACGATGACGTGGACGTGCTGGCGAGCCTGCCTTCATTGGACGACTGGGCGCTGGTGGACCACGACGCCGTGCCCGCCGCTGCCGTGAACCGCGGCGCGCAAAAGTCGCCCGAACCGGTGTTGCCCGATGCGTTCGCGGGGCTGGAGCTGGTGCCGATGGAAACCGTCGCCCCGCTCAGGGTCGATGCGGATCCCATCGAGCGTTGGTTCGGTGGCGAGGTCGGCAGGAAGGCCGCGGTCAACGATTCCGGATCGAAAGTGAAAGAGGCCAGCCATGAGCACGGCTGAGGCGCTGCCGCACGAAATCCGCGGGGTCATGCTGCCGGTAACCGGCGGTCGCGTGCTGGTGCCCAACACCACCATGGCCGAAGTGATCACCTTCGCGCAACCATCCCCTGTCGCGGGCGCGCCATCGTGGCTGCTGGGTCGCCTCGCTTGGCGGGGATGGGGACTGCCGGTGCTGGCGTTTTCCGCGCTGGCCGGCACGGCCGCGGACGAATCCACCGAGAACGCGCGGGTCGCGATCCTGAAGGCGCTCTCGGGTCACGCGCGCCTGCCGTACTTCGGCGTGCTGACCCAGGGCTTCCCGCGATTGACGCTGATTTCTGAAGACATGCTGCTGCCCGACGAGAATGCCGGCGCATTGCCGAACGGCGTGCGCGAACAGGTGCTGGTGCACGAAGAAACCGCCTGGATTCCGGATCTCGCTGCGGTCGAGAACCAGATCGTTGAGGCGCTGAGCGTCGCCGCCTGAAGGCATTGCGGCTCGCGGTGCGGAGACCGCCGCGAAAAGCCGGGCCACCTTGATTGACGCAGCGTTAGACATGCCGCATGGCGACGCATGCCTCGCCACGCCGGATGAGCCGAAGCTGCGGCAGAGCCAGCGGCCGGCTGAGCGGCGGACTCAGGCCTCGACGGGTTCGCGGGCCGGCAAAACCTTGTCGGCCGATTCGATCCGTGCCGATCCGGAAAGCGTGCCGCCGCGTGCCTCGTCCATCGCGGCGCGTCGGCAGGCGGGCAGGTTGTCGCGCCGGAACACTTCCTGGATCCAGTCGATGAAGGCGTGCACGCGCGCCGACAGGTGCTTCTTCTGCGGGTATACGATCCACACCGGCGAACCGGCCGATATGGTGTCTTCCATGATCACCTGCAGCTTGCCGTGGCCGATCGGGCCTGCGGCCAGCCAGTGCGGCACCTGGATGATGCCGAGGCCCGCCATCGCCGCCTGGATCACCGACTCGCCATCGTTGATCAGCAGGTGTGCATCGACGTCCAGCGTGACGGGGCCGTTCGGCGAATCGAACTGCCACTGATAGGCGCGGCCATTGGTCGGATACACGTAATTGATGCACTGGTGCTGCTTCAGGTCGTCGAGGCAGGTGGGCGTGCCGTGTCGCGCCAGGTAAGCCGGCGACGCGCACAGC
>JBQCCP010000066.1:0-13447 GCA_051962095.1 Rhodanobacteraceae bacterium | reverse complement strand
CTGATGAGCGAATGGATGCTGCGCGATCTCGCCGCAGCGGGCGGTCCGCGTTACGTGGCGTTGCGTTACTTCAACGTCGCTGGTTGCGATCCGCAGGGTCGCATCGGCCAGTCGACCAAACACGCGACGCTGCTGTTCAAGGTCGCCTGCGAGGCCGCGCTGGGCAAGCGCGAGGGCCTGTCGATCTTTGGCACCGACTATCCGACCACGGATGGCACCGGCGTGCGCGATTACATCCACGTCGCCGATCTGGCGCGCGCGCACCTCGATGCGCTGGCCTATCTGCGCAGCGACGGCAAATCGACGGTGCTCAATTGCGGCTATGGACACGGCTACTCGGTCCGCGAGGTGCTGGAGGCGGTCGGGCGCGCGCACGGCACGCCGGTGCCGTATGTCGAGCAGCCGCGCCGCGCGGGCGATCCGCCTTCGCTGATCGCGGTGTCGGACCGGATTCGCGCGACGCTGGGTTGGCAGCCGCGCCACGACGATCTGGATTTCATCGCGCAAACCTCACTGGCGTGGGAACGCAAACTCGGGTCCGCCGCGACGTGAACGGTTCCGGTGCCGTGCACGGTGCGTCCACCACGGATCGATCCGCATGAGTTTTCCGATCTACGCCACTTCGCCGTTGAGCTGGGCGGTGGCGCTGTTGGTGTTGCTCGCCTTGACTTGGCGCGTGCTGCCGCGTGCGCTGCGTTGGGCGGGCATCGTGATCGAAGTCGTGCTGGTCGCGCTGATGACGCCGCTGGGCGCCGCGGGCATGACGCATGTGGCCGTCGCACGCGTGCTGCCGGTGCAAGCGTGCCCGGCGCCGACGCCCGACACGGTCGTGGTGCTGGGCGGCGGCTTCAGTTATCCGCCGGCCAGTCCCGATGACTACGGCTCGTTGAGCACCGCAGGACTGCAGCGGGTGTTCGCGGCTGTGGCGCTGTGGGAGAAGCTGCCCGGCGCGAAGCTGGTGGTTGCCGGAGGTGGCGGCGGCCGCATCCGCGAATCCGTGCCGATGGCGAACCTGGCGATCCGGATGGGCGTGCCGGCCAGTTCCGTCGAAATCGAGGAACGATCGCGCAACACCTGGCAGAACGCACGCAACGTCGCGGCGCTGTCACCGGCGTTGCCGAAGCGCATCTGGCTGGTCAGTTCGCCGATGCACCTGCCGCGCGCGCTGACGGCGTTCCGCGCGTGGGGTTTCGAGCCATGCGCATGGCCCAGCGGCGCTCCGAAGGACAATCCCGATCTGTGGCTGGGCGCTTTCGTGCCGCAAGGCGGCTCGACCCGCAAGACGGCCATCGCCTTCCATGAACTGATCGGCGGCGTGGAGTACCGGTTCCTGGCGTGGCGGCTGGCGCGCGACGCGCGCACTCACACGCCGTAGTAACCCCGGTACCAGGCCACGAAACGCTTCACGCCTTCCTCGACCGAGGTATCCGGGCGGTAACCCGTGTCGTGCATCAGCTCGGTGACGTCGGCGCTGGTATCCGGCACGTCGCCCGGCTGCAGCGGCAGCAGGTTCTTCTCGGCCTTGCGTCCGAGGCAGTCTTCCAGCACCTCGATGTAGTGCGAAAGCTGCACCGGATGGCTGTTGCCGAGGTTGTAGAGGCGGTAAGGCGCCGATGACGACGCGGCGTTCGGATGTACCGGGTCGTAATCCGGATCGGGCTCGGGCACGCGATCCAGCGTGCGGACCACGCCTTCCACGATGTCGTCGACGTAAGTGAAATCGCGGGTATGGTGGCCGTGGTTGAACACATCGATGGGCTCGCCCGCGAGGATCTTGCGGGTGAACAGGAACAGCGCCATGTCCGGCCGGCCCCACGGACCGTACACCGTGAAGAAGCGCAGGCCCGTCGTGGGCAGGCCGTACAGATGGCTGTAGGTATGCGCCATCAACTCGTTGGCTTTCTTGGTCGCGGCGTACAGGCTGACCGGATGGTCCACCGAATCCTGCACAGAGAACGGCAGCTTGCGGTTGGCGCCATACACCGAGCTGGATGACGCGTACACCAGGTGCTCGACCTTGCCGTGCCGGCAGGCTTCGAGGATGTTGATGAAGCCGACCAGGTTGGCTTCGACGTAGGCGTACGGATTTTCGAGCGAGTAGCGCACGCCCGCCTGCGCGGCCAGGTTCACGACGCGCTGCGGACGAAAATCGTGGAAGGCCTTTTCCAGCGCCGGGCGATCCTCGATGCTCAGCTTGGCGAAGCGGAATTTCGGATGCGGTGTCAGCCGGTCCAGCCGCGCCTGTTTCAGGGTGACGTCGTAGTAGTCGTTGAGGTTGTCGACGCCCAGCACTTCGTCGCCGCGCGCGAGCAGGCGCAGGCTTAGGGCAGACCCGATGAAACCGGCGGCGCCGGTGACCAGTACGCGCATGGTGTCTCCTTACAGGCGGTCGTCCACCGCGTCCCGCGGCAGCACGTTCTTCACGTCGAACAGCACGCAATCGGGCTTGCCCAGCGCGCGCAGCGCGGCCACGCCCATGTCGGTGAACTGGTGGTGCGCCACCGCCAGCACGATCGCGTCGTAGATGCCCGCGCGCGGTTCCGGACACAGGTCGATCGCGTACTCGTGGTGCGCCTCGGCGGCGTCGCACCACGGGTCGTACACATCGATGTCGGCGTGGCAGGCGCGGAACTCGTCGATGATGTCGGTGACGCGGGTGTTGCGCAGATCCGGGCAGTTTTCCTTGAAGGTGAGCCCCAGCACCAGCACCTTGGCGCCCGCGACGTGGATGCGCTTTTCCAGCATCAGGCGGATCACCCGCTCGGCCACGTGGCGGCCCATGCCGTCGTTGATGCGGCGTCCGGAAAGAATCACCTCGGGGTGGTAGCCGATTTCCTGCGCCTTGTGGGTGAGGTAGTACGGATCGACGCCGATGCAGTGGCCGCCCACCAGGCCGGGCCGGAACGGCAGGAAGTTCCGCTTGGTGCCGGCCGCTTCCAGCACGCTCAGGGTGTCGATGCCCATCCGGTGGAAGATCAGCGCCAGCTCGTTGATCAGCGCGATGTTGAGGTCGCGCTGGGTGTTCTCGATCACCTTGGCGGCTTCGGCCACCTTGATGCTGGAGGCCTTGTGGGTGCCGGCGCTGACGACCTTCCGGTACAGCGCATCCACGAAATCGGCGACTTCCGGGGTGGATCCCGAGGTGACCTTCTTGATCGTGTCGAGGCGGTGTTCCTTGTCGCCGGGATTGATCCGTTCCGGGCTGTAGCCGGCGAAGAAATCCTGGTTGAACTTAAGCCCCGACTCGCGCTCGATGATCGGCACGCACACTTCTTCGGTCGCGCCCGGATACACCGTGGATTCGAAGATCACCACGCCGCCGCGGCCGATCACCTTGCCGACCGTGCGGCTGGCCGATTCCAGCGGGGCGAGGTCCGGGCGCTTGGCGCGGTCGATCGGCGTCGGCACCGTGACGATGAAGACGTTGCAACCTTTGAGGTCCGCAAGGTCGTGGCTGAACCCGATCTGCGTGGCCGAGCCCAGTTCCTCCGGCGACACTTCCAGCGTGTGGTCGCGGTGCTGTTTCAGCTCCTCGATCCGCGCCACGTTGACATCGAAGCCCACCGTGGGAAGCTTGCGCCCGAATCCCACCGCCAGGGGCAGGCCGACGTAACCCAAGCCGATCACGGCGAGTCGGATGTCTTCAGGAGCGGGCAGCGACGCCTGATTCATGGGCGAATCCTTTGTAGGCACGGGGAACCCCGCGGTCCATGCGCGATCAAGCCGGGGCCGTCCGCGGGAGCGTTTATGCTCGCATGCGCCGGCCAAAATTCAAAACGAGCAGGGCCATTCCTATCAGGGCGATACCGATCCATTCAGGCGCCGATGGCCGTTCGTTCAGCAGCCCCCAGGCGAACAGGACGCCGGCCACGGGCACCGCGAGGCTGGTGAGCCCCGCCACGTTCGCGGACAACTTCTGCACCACCAGCGCCCACAAAACCCAGCACACGCCGGACGACAGCAGGCCGTTGTAAAGCAGCGCGGCGACGTAGGTTTCCGTCCACGCCACCGCGCGTTCGTGGCTGAGCGATGCCAGGACCACCAGCGCGATCGTCCCGATCAGCATCTGCCAAGCGGTGAGACGAAGCGGCGTCAGGTCGGGATGGCGCTGGAACAGCCGTTTCGACCACACGGTCGCTATCGCCCACGCCAATCCCGCCAGGATCGCCAGCATGATGCTGTGCGGCGCGCCCAGTGGCCGCCATGGTTGGACCACGCAGACGAATCCCGCCGCCGCAAGCATGATGCAGAACCAGCGCCGCGGGCCGGGTTTGTCGTGCAACCACCACCACGCCAGCGGCACCACCCAGAACGGCATGGTGTACGCCAACAACGCGGTCTTGCCGGCGCCGCCCGAAACCAGCGCCCATTGCGCGAGGGCCTGGAACGCCGCGGTCTGGGTGAGACCGATCAGCAGCGTCGACGGCCATGGCGTCGGTTTCAAGGTCTCGCGCCGCAGCGGCAGCAGCGCGAACAGCACCACGGTGCCGATCACATACCGCATCGCGCTGAAGGTGAACGGCCCGCTGTCGCGCATTGCCACCTTCATCACTGACCAGTTGAGGCTCCAGACGATGGTGAGGACCAGCAGCCCGATCCATGCGGCGCGCTCGCTTGAGGGACGGTTCATCGGAACCTTCGTGGACGGCGTTCGGAGATGGCGCGATGGCGAAGCATCGCGTGCCGAACCACCTATGCTAGTCGCGCCTGCGCAGCGGGCAAAGGTGCGTGCCGGGCCTCCGCCGGACGATAACGCCGCTTCATCCCGCGATCAGGTGCGCGAGTCTTGAATGGCTGGATGGCGAACATTCGGGTCGGCATCTCCGGCTGGCGTTACCTGCCTTGGCGCGGCGTGTTCTATCCGCGCGAGTTGGTGCAGCGCGACGAGCTGCACTACGCGTCGCGGCGCTTTTCCAGCATCGAATTGAACGGATCGTTCTACTCGCTGCAGACGCCGCAGAGCTATTCGCACTGGCGAGGGCAGACGCCACGGGGCTTCGTGTTCGCAATCAAGGGGCCGCGCTTCATCACGCACGTGCGGCGGTTACGCGAGATCGAGGCGCCGCTGGCGAATTTCTTCGCCTCCGGCGTGTTCGAACTGCGCGAGAAAATCGGGCCGCTGCTCTGGCAGTTCCCCGCCAGCTTCAAGTACGACCGCGACCTGTTCGCGCGTTTCTTCGAACGCCTGCCGCGTGACACCGAGGCCGCGCTGAAGCTGGCGCGCCGACGCGACTTCCGGATGAAGGGGCGCGCGCGGCTCGCGATCGACCGCAACCGCCGGCTCCGGCACGCGATCGAAATCCGCAATCCGGATTTCCTGGAGCCATCCTTCATCGCGTTGCTGCGCGACCACGACATCGCTCTCGTGGTGGCCGAAACGGCGGGCAAGTGGCCGTACGTCGAAGAGGTCACCGCCGGCTTCGTGTACGTGCGCCTGCACGGCGACAAGCAGTTGTACGCCAGCGGCTACACCGACGCGGCGCTCGATCGCTGGGCCGCCCGGCTCCGTGCCTGGCACGCCGGTTCGCAGCCCGGCGACGCCGTGCGCGTGGCCCATGCGCCGTCACTGCCGCGGCGCAAGTCGCGCGACGTGTATTGCTACTTCGACAACGACGTGAAAGCGCATGCGCCGTTCGACGCGGCGCGGCTGATCGAGAAGCTGCGTTGAGACGCGTAGTTCATCCGACCGGGCGCTCGCCCGGACAGCCGCGCCGCCGCCGCGGAATCCACTCCGGTGCGCCCCACGCGTGCAACTCGATCACTTCCCAGGTCGCGGGAATCGTGCCGTCGCGCCGTTCCTTCTCGTAGGCCTGCAACATGCGCGCGAAGCGCGCCTTGCCGGTCAGTCCGCGCACGCGCCGGGTATCGGCATTGGTGACGCCGAGGCCCTTCAACTCGCGCAGCAGGTCGCGCGGATCGCGATAACGGGTTGTAATGCGGTCGACGTCCAGCACCGGTTCCCGCAGCGCCGCTGCGAACGCGGCATCTCCCAGGTCCTGGATGTCGAGGAACCCGCTGACATGCGGGTGCGCGTCGGCCTCCGCCCAGGCGCCGCGCAATTCCTTCAGCGTGTCCGGACCCAGGCTGCTCGCGGCGAGAAAACCGCCCGGCTTCAGCACGCGCGCGAATTCCTCGAACAGCGGTTGCGGAGGCCCGCACCACTGCACGCACAGGTTGGCGTGCAGCACGTCGACGCTCTGGTCCGGCAGCGGCAGCGCGCGCGCATCCGCGCACACCCGTGCGAAGGGATTGAGCAAACCCGCGTGGCGGCGTGCGGCGCGCAGCATCGGCAGCGCGATGTCGATCGCGATCACGCGCGCCTTGCGCCAGCGCTTGCGCAGGGCCGCGGCGCCGCGACCGGTTCCGCTGCCGATGTCGACCACGAGTTCCGGAGTGCCTTCGTAGTAGTCCAGCCGCTCCAGCAGCCGCGCCTGCACTTCGCGTTGCAGCGCATCGTGGCGCTCGTAGCCGGGGGCGGCGCGCCCGAAGGCGTGGCGCACCTGCAGCGGATCGAGCTCGAAACCGTTCATGCGCGAACGCCTTCCAGCAAGGGTTGCAACGCCGCCACGACCTCCTCCACATGGCAGATGAAGGGCGCGTGGCCGCCGCCGCGGATGCAGGTGAAAACGCCGCCGCATTGCGCGGCGCTCCATTGCATCGCCTGCCACGGGATCAGGCGATCGCGCCGTCCGGCGATCCAGACGCTGGGCTGTTCCAGTTCGTGCAGGCGCGCGCGCAAATCAGAATGCTCGAGCACGTCCAGGCCTTCGGTCAGCGCGCGTACCTGCGGGCGGAATTCGTTGAAGGTGTCGGCACGCAGTTTGCGAAGATCCGCCTGCGCGCAGTCGCTGCCCAGGGCTTCCAGCGCGAGGAAACGTTCCAGCGTGCCTTCGTAGTCGCCGCCGAGATCGCGCCCGAAGTCCTGCAGGATTTCGGGCGAAACGGCATGCGGCCAGCCCTCGCCGCGGACGAAACGCGGTGACGCACACAGCATCGCGAGCCCCGTCGCCTGCCCGGGAAAATCCAGGGCCGCCTGCAGGGCATACAAACCGCCCAAGGACCAACCCAGCCAGATTGCGCGCGGAACCCGCTCTGCAATCGCCGCCACGCACGCGGCGGGCTGCAGGGATATACCGGAATCGCGCGAACGGCCGTGGCCCGGAAGATCGACCACATGCAGCGTGCAGCGCCCGCGCAACGCGTCGACCAGCGGCGCGAACACGCCGCCATGCATCGCCCAGCCGTGCAGCAGCACGAGTTGCGTGTCGCCACGGCCTTCGGTGTGGATGAAAAGCTCGGACATGAATCGGCAATTCTAGGTGTGGGGAAGTCGCGCCAGCGCGTCGAGCAAGCGGTCGACGTCGGCCTCTTCATGCGCCGCCGAAAGCGTGACGCGCAGCCGCGCCTTGCCGGCAGGCACCGTGGGCGGACGGATTGCGGTGACCAGCAGGCCATCTTGTTCCAGTCTGCGCGACGCGGTGATGGTCCGCGCGGCATCGCCAAGCACGATCGGCTGGATCGCGGTCGCGGAGTCCATCAGCAGCAATCCAAGTTGCGCCGCGCCTTCGCGAAAGCGTGCGATCAGCGCGCGCAATTGTTCGCGCCGCCAGTTTTCTTCGCGCGCGATGCGGACCGCTTCGCAAGCCGCGGCGGCCAGCGCGGGCGGCATTGCGGTGGTGTAGACGAAGGTGCGCGCGAACTGCGTGAGCCCTTCGATCAGTGCGCGGCTGCCCGCGACAAAGGCCCCGCCGCAACCCAGCGCCTTGCCCAGTGTAGCCATCAGCACCGGCACTTCGTCCTGGTTGAGGCCCGCGGCATCGACGCTGCCGGCACCGCGTTTGCCCATTACGCCCAGACCATGCGCGTCGTCCACCATCAGCGTGGCACCATCGCATTTGCACAAAGCCGCGAGTTCGCGCAGCGGCGCGACGTCGCCATCCATGCTGAATACGCCATCGCTGGCGAGCAGCGCGGGTTTGCCTTCGATCTGAGCGAGTTGTCGCGCCGCGGCTGCGGCGTCGACGTGCGGATAACGTTTTAACCCGGCGCCGGAAAGTTGCGCGGCATCCAGCAGGCTTGCGTGATTCAGTTTGTCCTGCACGCAAACGCCGTCGCGGTCGAGCAGCGCCTGCATCGCGCCCAGGTTGGCGAGCCAACCGGACGAGAACAGCAGCGCGGCTTCGCGGCCGGTCCACTCGCACAAGGCTTCTTCCAGCCGTGCGTGTTCGCAGCGATGCCCGCAGACCAGGTGCGCGGCGGTGCTGCCGACACCGGCATCGTTCGCGGCCGCCTGCAATGCCTTGACGGTGCGCGGCTCCTGCGCGAGACCCAGGTAATCATTGCTGCAGAAGTTCAGCAGCTCGCGGCCATCGACCACCACGCGGACACCGCGTGCGGCGTCCAGCGTGCGAGCGCGACGCAACAAACCCGCGCGTTCGCGTTCCGCCACGCGCGCGGACAGTGACTGCAGCAGGTCGGGTCGCATTGGATCGAGCCGCCCTTCAGAATTTGCGTAGCCCGGACGCAGCGAAGCGGAATCCGGGATCATCGCGGTCCCGGATTGCGGCGCTGCGCGCCTTCATCCGGGCTACCCGGCCGCTCGCAGAGACGTCGCATCGCACGTTCACGGGGCCGCCGCATCCCGATCGGCAATCTCGCAATGGACGGTCGTCGCCTCCGTGTCGGCCTGCATCGCGTGCAGATCGAGGCGACGAAACAGAGCACGGTCATGTTCGACATCCGGATTGCTGGTGGTCAGCAGTTTCCCGCCCATGAAGATCGAACCCGCACCGGCGAAGAAACACAGCGCCTGCATTTCGTCGCTCATCTGCTGGCGGCCGGCCGAGAGTCGCACGATGGACTTCGGCATCACGATCCGCGCCACCGCGATGGTGCGCACGAATTCGAACGGGTCGATCTTCTCGGCATCGGCCAGCGGCGTGCCCGGCACCGGCACCAACTGGTTGATCGGGACCGACTGCGGATGCTCGGGCAGATTCGCCAGCGCCTGCAGCAGGCCTGCGCGCTGCGCGCGCGTTTCGCCCATGCCGACGATGCCGCCGCAGCAGGTCTTGAGCCCTGCCGCGCGAATATCCTGCAGCGTGTCGAGGCGATCGGTGAATTCGCGGGTGTGGATGATTTCGCCGTAGTAATCGGGCGAGGTGTCGATGTTGTGGTTGTAGTAGTCGAGCCCGGCGTCCTTTAATTGCTGCGCATGGCCTTCGCTGAGCAGGCCCAGCGTCGCGCAAGTCTCCATGCCCAGCGCCTTCACTCCGCGGATCATTTCGGCAACTTTCGGGATGTCGCGATCCTTGGGTCCGCGCCAGGCTGCGCCCATGCAGAAACGCGAAGCACCCGCTGCCTTGGCCGCGCGCGCGCGTTCAAGCACCGCATCCACGTCCATCAGTTTCTGCGCTTCCACGCCGGTGTGGTAGCGCTGTGCTTGCGGGCAGTAGGCGCAGTCTTCGGGGCAGCCGCCGGTCTTGATCGACAGCAGTGTCGAAACCTGCACCGCATTCGGGTCGTGGTTCGCCGCGTGCACGGCGTGCGCGCGCGCGAGCAAATCCATGAACGACAGATCGAACAAGGCTTCGATCTCGGCCCGTTTCCAGTCGTGTCTCGACGCCGTGCCGGCATTCATTCCGTCCATTGGTCGTGCTCCACGCTACAGTGGAGACAAAGTTTCACGGGCCGGGGAGATGCCTGTCAACTTCAAAACTGCTCGCATGGTTGACGGCGCGCTGGATGCGCTGCTGCCTTCGCACTGCTTGTTGTGCGGGGCGCGCGGACAAGGCGCGTTGAGCCTGTGCGCGGCCTGCGAAGCGGAGATGCCGCGCAACCGGGTGTGTTGTGCGCGCTGCGCGCTGCCGCTGGACGTGCCCGCGCCGTTGTGTGGCCGCTGCGTCCGCCACGCGCCACGGTGGGATGCGGCGTGGGTGCCGTTCCGGTACGAATGGCCGCTGGCGCAACTGGAAGCGCGCTTCAAGTTCGGGGGCGACCTCGCGGCCGGCCGTACGCTGTCGTTGCTCTGGAACGCATCGCAAGCGCCGCCCGATTTGCCCGGCGCGATCGTGCCGGTGCCGTTGCACCAATCCCGTTTGCGCAGGCGCGGTTACAACCAGGCGCTGGAACTTGCGAAGCCGCTGGCGAAACATTTCGGCCTGTCGCTGCTGCGCGATGCGTTGCGCCGCACCCGCGTCACCGATGCGCAAACCGAGTTGACCGCAGTGCAGCGCCGCCGCAATGTACACGGTGCCTTCGGCGCGATTTTCGAGGGTGCCGTGCCGGCCCACGTCGCCGTGCTGGATGACGTGTTCACCACCGGCGCCACGGTCGCCGAATGCGTGCGCGTGCTGAAGCAAGCCGGCGTGGCCCGCGTGGACGTGTGGGCGCTGGCGCGCGCGCCGGCACGCTGATCAGCGCATCACTTCATCGCCAGCGCCACCACCAATCCCAGCCATACCGCGCCGCCGACCCAGTTGTTGTTGCGGAATGCCGCGAAGCAAGCGTCGCGCTGGCGCCAGCGCATGTTCCAGAGCTGCCACGCGAACAGCAGCAACGCCACGGCCAGCCCGACCAGGAACGGCCATTCCAGTTGCGCGCGCTGTCCGACCAGCAGCAGCGTGAACAGCAGCGTCGCCATCAAGATGCCGAGGATCGGAAGATCGGCTTCGCCGAACAGGATCGCGGTGGACTTCGCGCCGGCGCGAAGGTCGTCGTCGCGATCCACCATCGCGTATTCGGTGTCGTAGATCGTCGAGAACAGCACGTTGCCGAGGAACAGCAGCCAGCACACCGGCGGCAGGCCGTTGGTGATCGCCGCGAACGCCATCGGAATGCCCCAGCCGAACGCCGCGCCCAGCACCACTTGCGGCAGGTGTGTGTAGCGTTTGGAGAACGGATACAACGCGGCCAGTGCGGCGCCGGCGAACGAGAGATGGATCGTCAGCCGGTTGGTGAACGCCAGCACCAGCGCAAAACCGATCAGCGCCAGCACCACGAAGGTCAGCACCGCTTCCCACGGTTTCACCCGTCCCGCGGCGATGGGCCGTCCCGCAGTGCGTGCGACCTGCGGATCGAGCTTGCGGTCGGCGAAATCGTTCATTGCACAGCCGGCGGCGCGCATCACGAATACGCCGATGGTGAACACGATCAGGTAGTTCCACGGCGGGAAACCGTCGGCGGCCAGCCACAGCGCCCACCACGTCGGCCACAGCAGCAGCAGCGCGCCGATCGGACGGTCCATCCGCACCAGCACCAGCAGATCGCGGGTCTTGTCGCGCCAACCGGGGGGCAACGCGCGCAGCAGGAATTCGATCGTGCGGGTCGAACGCGGCGATGCATCGGCCGGCCGCGAGGTATCCGGCGACGACGCGGGCGGCAGGTCGGCCGCGCGCAGGTCGAGCAACGGCAATTCCTCTTGCGTCACTTGCGTCGATGACGCGCGCCTTGATTTGGACGAACGGCGTTTGCGGGGCATGCGTCGGCGGAAGCGTCCCGGGGTCGAGACCTGATTGTCGCGCAGCCAACGACCGCGGCCAACCGCGGGGGACCTTCGGCACAGCCATGCGAAGTCCTGTGCCGCTATCCTCGGGCGTTCCTTGGATCAGCGGAAAAAAGCGATGAGCTTTTTCAAGAAGATCACCCGGCACAAATCGGTCGAACAGTTGCAGTCGGACGCGGGCCAGGCGCAGGACTTCCGCCGCACCATGGGCGTGTGGCAGCTCACCGCGATCGGCGTCGGCGCGATCGTCGGCGTCGGGGTGTTCGTGCTGGCGCCGCACGAGGCGGCGCTGCACGCCGGTCCCGCGATCGTGCTGAGTTTCCTGATCGCCGGCATCGGCAGCGCGTGCGCCGCGCTTTCCTACGCCGAGTTCGCGGGCATGATCCCCGTCACCGGCAGCGCCTACACCTACGGCTACGCAGTGCTGGGCGAATTGCCCGCCTGGATCATTGGCTGGGATCTCCTGATCGAATATGCGTTGATCGTGGCGGTGGTGGCGGCCGGCACATCCAACTACCTGCAATCGCTGATCCAGCAGATCACCGGCTGGCAGTTGCCGGTGCTCCTGCAGGGGGCTTACGGCGAAGGCGACGGCATGCTGTTCAACCTGTGGGCCGCCGTGGTTGCCTTGCTGATCGCGGGGCTGCAGATTTTCCGCACCGAGATCGGCGCGCGCTTCAATACCGTGGTGGTGGCATTGAAGGTGCTGGGCGTGGCGATCGTGATCGTGGTGGGCGCGTTCTATGTCGATACCAGCCGCTGGCACCCGTTCATCCCGAAGGTCGTGGAAAACGCCGATGGCACGCTGCAATACGGCTGGGCCGGGGTGATGGCGGCGGCCAGCATCGTGTTCTTCGCGTGTTTCGGTTACGACACGCTGACCACCGCCGCCGAGGAATCGAAAAATCCGCAGCGCGACCTGCCATGGGCGGTGGTGCTTTCGCTGCTGGTGGCGATGGCCATGTACTTCGGCGTGTCGCTGGTCTTGACCGGCATGGTGCACTACACCGACCTCAACGTGCCGGCGCCGGTCAGCGCGGCCTTCCAGGATCGCGGGCTGCATTGGATCAGCGGCGTGATCAACGTGGCGGCGGTGGCCGGGATTGCCAGCGTGGTATTCGCGTTCATGCTGGGCGCGGCGCGCATCTGGTTCGCGCTCTCGCGCGACGGCCTGTTGCCGCGCTGGTTCGCGCATAGCCATCCGCGCTACGGCACGCCGTACCGCACCACCGCGATCCTGGGCGTGGTGACGGCGGTGACGGCCGGTTTCGTGCCGCTGACCGAACTGGCCAAGCTGGTCAACATCGGTACGCTCTCGGCATTCATCCTGATCTGCACCTCAGTGCTGATCCTGCGCATCCGCCGGCCCGACCTGGAGCGTCGCTTCCGCACGCCGGCGTTGTGGCTGCTGGCGCCGGTGGGCGTGATCTTCTCGCTGTTCCTGATCATCGGCTGGCCGTGGGTGACCAACGGCGAGTTCCACCTGATCGGTGGACTGGACCGCGACACCTACATCCGCTTCATCGTGTGGATGCTGGTCGGCTTCGCGATCTATTTCGGTTACGGGATTCGCAAGAGCGCGCTGAATCGCGACGGCTAGTTTCGCGGCGCGGACTTGTGGCGGCTGGCGCGCGGCACCATCTCGCACGGTGTCGCGCGATGTGCGCCCGCACCTCGCGCCTGCGCCATCCCGCCTGCGAGGTATTGCCCGATGATCGATCTCTACTATTGGCCTACGCCGAATGGCCACAAGATCACGTTGTTCCTGGAAGAATCCGGACTGCCCTACACGATCAGGCCCGTGAACATCGGCAAGGGCGACCAGTTCAGGCCGGACTACCTCGCGATCTCGCCCAACAACAAGATGCCGGCGATCATCGATCACCATCCGGTCGGTGGCGGCGGGCCGCTCAGCGTATTCGAGTCCGGCGCGATCCTCGTCTA
>JBQCCP010000065.1:0-22347 GCA_051962095.1 Rhodanobacteraceae bacterium | reverse complement strand
GATCGCGGCGCAGGCGCCCGGCACCGGCGAAACATCGATGTCCGCCTCGCGCACGGCGCGCACCAGGCGAAAGCCCGGATCGCTGATCAGCGGCGTGCCGGCATCGGAAATCAGCGCAACGTTTTCTCCGGCGTGCAGTTTCGCGACCAGTGATGCCACCGCCGCGCGCTCGTTGTGTTCGTGCAACGCGGTGAGCGGCGTGGCGATCCCGAAATGTTGCAGCAGCGGCCGGCTGTGGCGCGTATCCTCGGCCGCGATCACCGTCGCATCGCGCAGCGCTTGCTGGGCGCGCGGCGAAAGGTCGCCGAGGTTGCCGATCGGCGTCGCCACCACCCACAGCGTCCCCGGCTTGCGCGCATTCATAAGGGCCTGCCGAAGCCATGCCAAGCGAGCCGCGTTGCTTCCGCAGCGGTTGCCAGACGAGGCGCGCGCCGCAGCGCCAGAGTGGTTCTCTGGTCAAGGCGTGCACCGATGGATGGCGGCCGCTGCGGAGCAACCCTTCGGGCCGGGGCCCTTTGCCCGCATGGCTGCGCCATCGCTCGTCTATGTATCGACATACATCTTCCTCACTCTTCCTGCCCCGCGGACAAAGGCCGGCGGCGCGGCCACTTGGCATGGTGTCAACAGGCCTCGATCCTGATGCTGCGGCACGATCCGTTATCATCGCCGAAAAGGCTGCGCCACGCGCGCATGGACGAGGCATGCTCAGGATCAGGTTTCACGCGCACATTGGTGTCCTGCTCGCGGCGCTTGCGCTGTTTGCGGGTTGCGCAACGCTCGCGCCGACCGGGCAGCAGGCTGCCGAAGAAGCACACGCCCGCACCGCGATGGAACACGTGCGCGCGGCGAACGCGGCCCTGCAGCATGGCGATGCCGCGGCCGCGCTGAAACAACTCGCCGCGGTGCCGCCGGACGCGCCTGCCGACGTGCAGCAGCAGGCGCTCGACGTGAAAGCACGCGCGCAGCTCGCCAACGGCAACCGCCTGGGGGCCGCGCGCTCGCTAATCCAGCGCGCCACGCTGCTGCCGCGGGCCGCACAGGCGCCCGAGCAGCAACAAGCCGTCGCGATTTTGGCCGGCATGGGTCGCGAGCAATTGGCGCAGACCTACGCCTCGCTGCCCGACGACGATCCGGTCAAACCCTGGGTGCAAAAGGCGATGACGCGGCCGAGCGCCGCCGCGCCGCGGGTGCTGCCGCAGCCGAATCGTCCGGTGGGAACGCTGCAGGGCGCGGCGGGGCCGCAAGGCTACGCGATGCCGGCAAAGATCGCCCTGTTGTTGCCTGCATCCGGTCCGGTCGCCGTCGCCGGCGCCGCGGTGCGCGACGGCTTTTTCACCGCGTATTTCCACACGCCGGTCACGCGCGAGCGGCGCCCGGCGATCAGCGTCTACGACACCGGCGGCACCGCAGACGGCAGCGTCGCGGCGTACCGGCAGGCGGTCACGGATGGCGCCGCGCTCGTAGTCGGACCCTTGGGCCGCGACGCGGTGGGCGCGATTTTTGCGCAATCCGACCTGCCGGTGCCGGTGCTGGCACTCAACCATCCGCAGAGCAATACGCCGACGCCGGCAGGTAGCTACGAATTCGCGCTGCTGCCCGAAGCCGAGGGCGCGCAGCTCGCCGCGCACATGATCACGCTCGGGCTGCACGCCGCGATCGTGTTCCGCGGCAGCGACGATACCGCGGCGCGCACCTTCGATGCCTTCAAGACGCAGTTCCACAGCCTGGGCGGACAGGTGGCGAACGAGATCGTGCTGCAACCGGGCAGCGTCGACTTCGCCGGACAGATCCAGGCAGCGCTGGCCGGCTCGGGCTCGCAGACCGGCATCGTCGCGCTGCTGCGCCCGGCCCAGGCGCGCCTGCTGATGCCGCAGCTCAGGCTCGCGCGTTCGACGCTGCCGGTGTTTTCCACATCGATGGTGTACTCGGGCGATGAAAACGCCACCGCCGACGCCGACCTCGATGGCCTGCGCTTCTGCGACGAACCGTGGCTGTACGACGCGCAGAGTGGTCTGCCAGACCACACCACGCTGGCCTCGCAACTCGCGACCGCCAACGGCCCCGCCGCGCGCCTGTTCGCGTTCGGCATGGATGCCTACGCGCTCATTCCCTATCTCGGCTGGATGCGCGCGCATCCGGACAGTTACGTGCCGGGCGCATCCGGGCAACTGACCATGGATGCCTTCGGGCACGTGCAGCGCACGCCGATCTGGGTGGAATTCCAGGGCGGCATCGCGCGCCCGGTCGCGGCCGGGCTGGAAACGCAGCCCGCGGATCTTCCGGCGCCAACCGACCCATGAAGCCCGGCGCGGTCGGCGCGGGTTTCGAACGACGCGCACTCGATTGCCTGGAACGCGCGGGCCTGAAACGGGTCAAAAGCAACTACCGGACCCGCTTCGGGGAACTCGATCTGGTGATGCGCGATCGTGACACGCTGGTGTTCGTCGAAGTGCGCTATCGGCGCCACGCGCAGTTCGGGGGCGGCGCGGCTTCGGTGGGCGCCGCCAAGCGCGAAAAACTGGTGCGTGCCGCGCAGGGATTCCTGCAGGCGCATCCGCAACTCGCTTCGATGCCGTGCAGGTTCGATGTGGTAGCTTTCGACGGCGACGCCGACGCGCCACGCTGCGAATGGCAACGCGCCGCGTTCGAAACATCTTGATCTTCGGGAATCCAACATGCGCAAGACGATCGTCCTCGCCACCATGCTTTCGCTGTGCTTCGCGCTGGCCGCGTGCAGCGTGTTCACGCCGCGCCGCGGCTTCAACCGGCTGATCAACGACCGCAACGTGCAGATCACCGCGCAACGTGCGCTGGACAACGACCCGCAACTGCAGGGCCGCGCGCACATCGGCACCAGCGTCTACAACGGCGTGCTGTTGATGATCGGCGAGGCGAGCACCGAAGAGGTGAAGCAGCGCGCCGAAGCCGACGTCACCGGCTACGAGGGCGTGCAGCGCGTCGTGAACCTGATCGACGTGATGCCGCTGCAATCGGTGGGACGCTCGGCGCTCGACGCATCGCTGACCGCGCGCGTGAAGACTTCGCTGCTGCACATCGACCTGCCCGGCTTCGATCCCGGCCGCGTCAAGGTCAGCACCGCGCACGGCAACGTGTATTTGATGGGCCTGGTCAGCCACCGGGAAGCCGACGCGGTGGTGAACATCGTGCGCACCGTGGCGGGCGTGGACAAGGTGATACAAGTGTTCGAGTACACGGATTGACGTATTTTTGCGATCGTCCATGATCGCGGCGCCACCAGTGGTCAAGTTTTGCCAGCCATCTCTCGACTTTGATGCGCCAGGACGGCCATCCATGGCCTGACTTTTCACAACAGCCGCTCCGAGCGAAGCTCGCGTGACTTAAACTTGCGCGGATGAATCGATCCGCCGCAATGGCTGCCCCTCCGGCGACCGAGCCCTTCGACGCTTTGCTGGCGCGCATCCGCGCGTGCCAGGTTTGCGCGCGGGCGTTGCCCCACGGCTGCCGGCCGGTGCTGCAGGCGCATCCCGATGCGCGCCTGCTGATCGTGAGCCAGGCACCGGGCCGCAAGGTGCACGAAACCGGCATTCCTTTCAACGACAAGAGTGGCGGAAAACTGCGCGCGTGGCTCGGCATGGATGACGCCGCATTCCACGACCCGCACCACGTCGCGATCGTGCCGATGGGTTTCTGCTACCCGGGCAAGGGCGAATCCGGCGACCTGCCGCCGCGGCCGGAATGCGCGCCGCTGTGGCATCCGCTGCTGATGCCGCGGCTCGCGAACGTCAGGCTGACGCTGGCGATCGGCGGCTACGCGATCCGCGGCATGCTCGGCAATCGGCGCAAGGCGACGCTGACGGCAACCTGCGCGGCATGGCGCGAATACCTCGATGACGGCGTGCTGCCGTTGCCGCATCCCAGCCCGCGCAACACCGCGTGGTTCCAGCGCCATCCGTGGTTCGAAATCGATACGC
The DNA here is from genome assembly GCA_051962095.1 of Rhodanobacteraceae bacterium. Lineage (GTDB taxonomy): Bacteria > Pseudomonadota > Gammaproteobacteria > Xanthomonadales > Rhodanobacteraceae > 66-474. The sequence continues at coordinate 18,394 of JBQCCP010000065.1, read as the reverse complement.
TTCCGGCATTGCAGCGGCGCGTGCGCAAGCTGATGCGCGACTGACCGCTCAAGTCTCATTGGGCGGCGGCGTCGCGCGTCCGCGCGCGCCCGCCCACAGTCCCGCCAGCATGCAGCGCAGGTTTTCGCGACGCGGCGCCACCAGCAATCCAAACAACAGGAACTTGACCACGAGCCGCGGCAGGTCCTGCGCGATCCAGTGCCGCGGCGTATAAGCACGCCGGTACAGCAACACGCGATTGCGCATCATGTAGAACAGGCGCTGGGGCGGATGCACCACGATGCTGCGCGGCATGCCGGGCAGGTGCCGCCGGGTCTCGCCGAGGCTGTGGCGCAGGTGTGCGCCGCACACGCCTTGCAACGCATAACCCGCGGCGCTGGCGCGGAAACACCAGTCGAGATCGACGTTGTCGATGAACAGGGCGTCGTCCATCGCGCCGATGTCGTCGAGGGCCGCGAGCGGGATCAGGCAACCCGACGAGATCAGGAAATCGCAACGGATCGTCTCGCAAACGCCGTCGCAACGGAGCTTCCGGTTAAAGGGGAAACGGATGCGCACGAAGGGCGCGTCGCCGGATTCCCGCGGATCGCGGAAGCGCGGGCCGACCGCGGCGACGCGCCCGTTCGCACCGGCCTTTTCGAAAGCGGCCATTAGCGCCCCGACCATGCCCGCATCGGGCACGCTGTCCTGATCCATCAACAGGACGTGCGACACGCCCGCTTGCCCGCGCGCAAATTCGATGCCGACATTCATCGCGTGCGCGAGCCCGTGATTTTCGCCCAGCTCGACCAGGTGCAATCCCGGACACCCCGCGCAGAACTCGCAGAAGCGCGGATCACGCGTGCCGTTGTCCACCAGCACCACCTGCGCGACCTGCGGCGATAGCGCACCGAGCAACTCCCCCAGCACCACGAGATCCGGCTGCCAGGTGACCACCACCGCGCACACGCGGGCGTCGACCATGGCCGGTGCACCCGGGGTTGCGCCGGGATCGATCACGGCGCGTCGGCCCATCCGCGCCGATGCGCAGTCGCACCACGATCAGGACGCATGTCGATTGACGATTCCGGCGGCATGACCGCGCGATTGTCGCCGCGTCGCCGGTGTCTTCAAAGTCCCCAGCACCCGCGGTCCGGATGGAAGCCGCGCGGACGGATGCCGAGCAGGCGTTCGAGTTCGCCATTGTCGGCGACGAGATCCTGTTCGAGCCGCGTCAATGGCCCCCGCAGCCGCGGCACGAAGCGCGCTCCGGTGCGCACCAGGGAGCGGGGCACGCGCACCGCAAGCGTGTGCACCGGCAGGCTTGCGCGTACCCGCTCAAACATGCTGGCCGCAGTGAGGCGCTCGCCGCCGCCGATCTGCACCACGCGGCCCTGCGCGCCGCCGTCCAGCGCGCGCAGCACGGCCGCTGCAATGTCGGCCGCGTGCACCGGCTGGCGCAAGCCCGAACCCGCTGGCACTCCGAACACGCGCCAGCGCATCGCGCGACACGCGAGCGGCGTCAGGCTCTTGTCGCGACCCACGCCATAAATCAGCGTGGGCCTGAATATCGTCCATGCGATGCCGCGTCGCTCGCACGCCCGCGCGAGCGCCGCCTCGCCTTCGCGCAAGCGCTGCGCTACTTGGCGTTCGGCGGCGACAGGTGAGGCCTGTTTGCTTTCCGCGCTCATGGAACTGGTCGCAACGACGCGTTTGAGCTTCGACGCAAGGCCCGATTCGATCCAGGCAGCCAAGGGCTCCAGGGGCGCGAAACTGCACACGGCCGTCGCTTCGCCCGCCGCATCGGGCGGCTGCGGCAGCGCGCCCTGCAACCACGCCACTCGCGGGATCTCGGATTGCGGACGACGCGACAACGCCAGCACGGGCGCACCTGCATGTACCAGTTCGGGCAAGAGAAAGCAGCCGATCTGGCTGCTCGCACCGCACACCAACACCGTGCCGGTTTGCGTTCCGGCGCGAGACTCGCCAACCGCGCTCATGCGCACGCGCCTTTCCGGAATGCGGCTGCGTCGTGTTTCGCGCAGGCGCACCGGCTTGCCTTGGTGGTCACGACCGACCTGCCGCCTCTGGATTCCGCATCATCGTACAGCCTGTTGCTGCACGGCATGGGTGCATTACCTTCTCTGGACCCCGTGTCATCGGCCATCCGTGGCCTGCACGGGATGAGCGCATCCTGCGCTCAATTGTTCCGCTGGATTCGCGCATCCACTTCGCTGATGCGGGGATCCTGCGGCACCAGCCGCTGTGCCTCCTGCAAGGCGGTGCGCGCGGCCGCGAGTTCACCCAGGCCGACGTAATGGTCGGCGCGATCCAGCCAGGCGCTCCCCAGCCGATGCCGCATGCTGGGCTCGGCGGGATCACCCGGGTCGAGCTGCTCCAGCGTCGCCAACATGTCGTGGGCGTGGTCCAGGTTGTCCGCCTGCACCGCCTGGTCGAACTGCATGCGGGTGACCTCCGGCAACGAACGCAGACCGGCCTGCGCTTCCGCGTTGTCGCCGTCGATCCCGAGCGCGGCGCGATACAGATCATAGGCGCAGTCGCCCGGGGGCAACATGATGTCGCCCTTGCGGGCAGCACTCTTGGCGCGCGCCACCAGCCGCGCAACCTGGGCCGATTGCGCCGGCGTCAGCGGCGGAGGCGCCGGGGGCGCCACGTCGTCGGATGCGGGTTTGGTGTTGTGCGCAGCAACGTGCGCAGGCGGCGTCGATGCGCGCGCGTGTTCCGCTTCTCCCGCGGCCAGGCGCGAACGCGCCGCCGCGAGGTCGGCCGACTTCGGCGCCAACTCGGCCGCCTGGTCCAGCAACGTCTTCGCATCCTGCGCGTGGCCGGATTCCATTGCCGCGTTGGCCTGCACGATCAGCGCTTCGGCGACCTGGCCAAGACCCGCCTGGGCTTTGTCATTGCCGGGGTCCGCCTTCAGCGCGGCCTTGAATTGCGCTTCGGCGTTGTCATCGCCGGTGCCGGTAATCTTGCCCGCGCGCAGGTATTCCTGACCCTTGTCGATATATTGGTCGCGCTGCGAATCCGAGGCGCGATCCGCATCGGCCACGCTGGCCCGCAACATCGGCAGTTGCGAGTAGCGCGGCAGCAAGGCTGCGAGATCCGAAAGCGACTGCTTGGCGCCAGCGAGGTCGCCATTGCCAAGCTGGCCCTGGATCCGCGTGGCGATCAGGTCGCCAACCTGGTCCATGCCGTGCCGCGCGACCGCATTGTGCGGATCGCCCGCCAGCACCTTCTGGAACAAGGCCGCCGCGCCATCCGCGCCATCGATGTGTCCGTTCGCGAGTGCCGCGCGCGCCTGGTTGATCAACACGTCCACGTTGGAGCTGTTGAGGACCGCCTTGGCCAGTTCCTGATCGACTTTCTCCACCGCCGCGCCGCCGCCGAGCAGGCTGCGTGCTTCTTCCAGCGAACCGCGCGCGGCAGCGTAGTCGTGCCGTTGCAGTGCCGCCTGCGCAAGACCGAGTTCCGCGTGGCCCACCTTCTGCAGTCCGGTCAAGGCGTGTTCGTTGTCGGGATCGAGCGCACGCGCGGCCTCGTACAGGTCACGCGCGCTGCCGGACCCGCCTGCCAGATTGCCTGCCGAATACGCTGCGTCCGCGCGCGTCAGCAGCGCATTCAACTGGGTCTGCGGCAGCATCCCGCTCAGCATCGCCTGGTGGCCCCACAACCAGCCGATCACGGCCACCAGCACCACGACCAGGATGCCCAAGGACCAGCGCATCCGCCGGCGCCTGCGTGGCAGCCGTCGGCGGGGCGGCCGCACGTTGAAAGGCGGTGGCCGCGGCGGCGGGGTCGGACGCTCGTCGGCCGGCGGACGCCGGTCCGCACCGGCATCGAGGTGGTCGAGATTGCCGAGCGTCGGGTCGGTCCGGCGCGGCGTATCGCGTGAGGAAGAATCGTGCCGAACGTTCATGACGCATCCATCGCCGAACCATGGTCCGGCGTCCCATTGCCCTTTGTAGGACCGCGGCGACCTGCACCGGTTCCGCTCGTTCGAGCCGCGGCAACCCGCATCTTAACATTCGCCCATCCGCAGCCTCGAGCCGTCTTTGGCGGCATTCAGCCGCCGGCCAGCCGGCGCGCATCGATGACGTTGGGCAGCGCGGCCAGACGCACCAGCAACGAGGACAGCTCGCCGTAGTCGCGCACGCGCAAGGTGAACTGCATCATCAGTTCGCCGAGGTCGCCGTCGCTGCGGCTGTGCGATGCCACGATCCGCGCGCCGCTGTTGGCGACCACGTTGGTGACGTCACGCTGCAGGTCCCGGCGATCGTAGCCGACCACCGCGATGTCGACTTCGTACGCGCGATCAGGCGCGCTGTGCCAGCGGACCTCGATCACCCTCGCCGGATCGCGTGCGCGCAGCCGCGCCAGCGCCGCGCAGTCGGCGCGGTGCACCGTGACACCGCGCCCGCGGGTGACGTAGCCGATCACGTCGTCGCCCGGCAGCGGCCGGCAGCAGCGCGCCAGCGTGGTCAGCAGATTGCCCACGCCCTCGACCGTGACCGCGCCGGGCTTGCCCGCTTCGCGCATTGTCTGCCGCGGCTTCGCGGGCTCGGATGGCGGCGCGGGCTGCGCTTCCAGCATCGCGCGGGTGAGTTGCGCGATGCCGATTTCGCCAAGTGCGAGCGCCACCAGCAAGTCGTCGCGACTCTTGCGCCCGAGTCGCGCCGGCAGATTGTCCAGCACGTCATCGGCAATGCCGAGGCGGCGCACTTCGCGTTCCAGCAGCAGCTTGCCGGCGGTGACATTGGCCCCGAGATCCTCGCGACGGAACCACGCGCGCAGCTTGCCGCGCGCGCTGGCGGTGGCGAGATAACCGAGCTGCGGCGACAACCAGTCGCGGCTGGGCGCGGGTTCGCGCGCGGTGAGGATTTCGATGCGGTCGCCGCTGGCGGGCTGGTGCGTCAGCGGCACGATCCGGCCGTTGACCTTGGCGCCGCGGCAGCGATGCCCGACCATCGTGTGCACGTGGTAGGCGAAATCCAGCACCGTCGCGCCGGCGGGCAGGTCGATCACCTCGCCCTTGGGCGTCAACAGGTAGACGCGATCCTCGGCCAGTTCCGATCGCAGTTCCGCCGCCAGCGTCGCGTCGTCCTCGCCCTCGCCGCGCGTTTCCAGCAGCTTGCGCATCCACGCGACACGCGCCTGGTACGCGGCGTCGCCGGCGCCACCTTCCTTGTAGCGCCAGTGCGCGGCCACGCCGAGTTCGGCGCCGCGATGCATTTCCTCGGTGCGGATCTGCACTTCCAGCGTCTTGCCTTCGGGCCCGATCACCGCGGTGTGCAGCGAGCGGTAGTTGTTGCCCTTGGGCCGCGCGATGTAGTCGTCGAATTCCTGCGGAATGATCGGCCACAATGCGTGCACCACGCCGAGTACCGCGTAGCAATCGGTCACGCTTTGCGTGAGCACGCGCAGCGCGCGGATGTCGTAGAGCTCGCCGAATCCGACGCGCTTGCGCTGCATCTTCCGCCAGATGGAATAGATGTGTTTGGCGCGGCCATTCACGCTGGCCTCGACGCCTTGTGCCCGCAAGGCCTCGCGCAGCGTCGCGACGCAGCGCGCGATCCACGCCTCGCGGTCGGCGCGGCGTTCGTCCAGCAATGTGGCGATGCGGCGATAGGTGTCGGGCTGCAGATAGCGGAACGCCAGGTCTTCCAGCTCCCACTTCCATTGCCCGATGCCGAGCCGGTTCGCCAGCGGCGCGTGGATGTCGCGCGTCAGTTGCGCCAGTTCGCGACGATCGGCTTCCGGCAGCGATGCCGCGGCGCGCAGGCTTGCCAACTGGCGCGCCAGCAACAGGTACACCACGCGCAGATCGCGGATGATCGCCAGCAGCAACCGGCGCAGGCCTTCGCTGCCATGCGCGGCTTGGCGCGACGCATGCAGCGCCCACACGCGTTCGGCCTGCTGCTGGCCTTCCACCAGCCGGCGCAGCGCTTCCGGGGCGTGCGCGTTTTCGGCAAGCCATGCGTCTGGATGCACGCGGGCCACGGCGTACCAGGCCGCCGCGTCACGCGTTTCCGCATCGCAGCCGATGTCACGCAACAACGCATCGGTTTCGCTCCACAGGGCAAGTTCCGCCGCGGTCAGTGTTGCGACGGGCGCCGCAGCTCCGGAACCGGTGTTCGACGACGATGGATCCATGGTTCGACTGCGCCGTTGGGCGTCGGCGGAAAGGCCGCCGAAAGACCATCAGTGTATTAGTGGGCGCTCCACGATTCCCCGTGCGGCGTGCATGGGGCACTGCTATTATCGCCGCCCATGCGCACCCGACTGATGTTGCCGGCCGCCCTGGCCCTGCTGATCACCGCCCTGCCTGTCATGGCGCAACAGTTTTCTTCGCTCGAGGAGCGCATGTCGGCCGCCGATTTCAAGGCGGCCGGCCTCGACAAGCTGTCGCCCCAGCAACTCCAGTTCCTGGATGACTGGCTGCGCACGCACGAGCAGACCAAGATGGTTTCCGCGAGCGGCCAGCCGGTGTTCTATCCGGACAACCAGCCGCGCGACCGGTTCAGCACGCACCTGGTCGGTCATTTCAATGGCTGGGGCGGGCACTCGACGTTCACCCTCGACAATGGCCAGGTGTGGAAGCAGGCGGAGTCCGGTGCCTATTCCTGCCCCGATGTCGACAATCCGGAAGTCACGATCAAGCCGATGATCCTGGGCAGCTGGCTGATGTACGTGCAGGGTTGCAACCAGAGCGTACGCGTCGAACGCGTGAAATAGCGCGGCGCGGCCCCCACCTTCCGTCTGTCTTTCCCCTGCCAACGCGGGCATGATGACCACGAACGCGTCGTCATGCGCGAGGATCGTGACGTGCTGGAAATCTGGTTGCCCCTGCTCGCCTTCATGGCGCTGATCGGCATGTGGTACCACGTGCTGCGGCTGCGCGAACGCGCGACGGCGCACGCGCGTCGGCTATGCGAACAACACGGCGTACAACTGCTCGACGATAGCGTGGCCCTGCATCGTCTGCGCGTGAATTGGCGGCGCGGCGCGCTGCACGTGATGCGCGAATATCGCTTCGACACCAGCCGCGGCGGCGACGACCGCCAATCCGCCACCATCACCCTGCTGGGCGACCGAATCGTGGGCGAGAGCATGCCCGCGCGCGACGACCGCGATGCCGCGGCGCCCACCGTCCGCATGCTGCACGACGTGCCGTCCATGCAGGCTGCACCCGACGCAGACGGCAAGGTCGTTCCGATCACGCGTGCGCGACGGACGTTGCATTGACGGATCCAAGATCGGCGCGGCGCTCCACGCGCGCCATGGCTTTTTTGGGCCACCTTTACTTGGCCACGCAAAGAACGGTGGCACGCCCGCCGGGGAGGCGGGCGGAAAAAAGACAGGGAGGTCCAGCCAAAACCCGCAACACCTTCGCAAGTTTGCCCCATCCGCCCTACGGACACCTTCCCCGCGGGCGGGGGAAGGGAAAACACCTGGATCCCGGCCGTCGCCGGGAGACGATCAAAAGCAAAGGCCCCACGCGCACGCTACGCGCGCCACGCAAGTCTCTGGATCCCGTGTCACCGGCCATCCATGGCCTGCACGGGCTGACGACATCCTGCCGTCACTTCACGACGTGCAGGCTGGGCTTGCCCTTGGGCCGCGGCTTGTCCGGCTTGTCGCCATCGCCGGCTTTGTCCGCATCATCGGCAACGGTCGCGTCCTGGGCGGAGGTAGGCACGGCCTGCAGCGCGGGCGAGGATGGCTTGGCAGGCGTTGCGTCGTCGGACGACGGAACGGCAGGCGATCCTCCCGCGGCATCCTCGGCCAGCAACATGCCCTGTCCGTTTTCGCGTGCGTAGATCGCCTGCACCGCGGCCACCGGCACGCTGACCGCGTGGCTGACGCCGCCGAAGCGCGCCATGAAGCTGATCGCGTCGTTGCCGATTTCCAGGTGCGCGATCGCGCGGGGCGCGAGGTTCAGCACCACCCGGCCTTCGCTGATCGCCTGCGGCGGAACCTGTACGCCCGGTTTCGCGGCATCGACCACGACGTAGGGCGTGAGGCCGTTGTCGCAAATCCACTCGTGCACCGCCCGCAGCAGGTACGGACGGTTGGAGGTCATGGCGGGGGTTTGTTCGGTCACAACTCGCCCAGCATGCGCTCTTCGGCGGTGAGGCTGCGCGCGAATCCCTGGCTGCGGAACAGCCGCTCGCCGTAATCGACGATGGGCTTGGCTTCCTTGGGCAACGATACGCCCAGTGAAGGCAGGCGCCATACCACCGGCGCGACCAGGCAGTCTGCAAGGCTGATTTCCGGATTCAGGAAGAACTTCGCGGCCTTGAACAGGGGCAGCGCGGCCATCAGGTGGTCGCACAGGCGCTTGCGCGCGGCCTCGGCGGCGCGGCCGCCGGCGCGGATATTGGCTACTTCCGGCACCCAGTCGCGTTCGATCCGCACGCAGGCAAGGCGCAGGCGCGCGCGCGACAGCGGATCGACCGGCATCAGCGGAGGATGCGGATAGCGCTCGTCGATGTACTCGCACACCACGTCCGGTTCGTACAGCACCATGTCGCGGTCCTGCAGGGTCGGGGTGTCGCCGTACGGGTTGATCGACAGCAATTCCTCGTGGGGCTTGCCGGGCGGCACCTCGACCCGATCGTAGACCACGCCCTTGGCGGCCAGCACCAGCCGGACGCGGTGCGACTGCACGTCGTCGGGCGCGGTGAACAGGGTCAGCACGGTGCGGGTATGTGCGGTTTGGATCATGCCAGTGTCCCCTTGGGGCTTTCAGCGCCCATTCGCAAGTCCCGTGGACGCCACAGTCCAGGGTGTTGGCATTGTCGGAAAGGCGGGCTGCCGGCCGTCAATGCACGTCCTTCCAGTATTCTTTTTTAAGCACCAGGGCGAACAGGGTGAAAAGTACCAGATAAATCACCACCCACGCACCAATGCGGCTGCGCACCAGCTCGTCCGGCGCGGACACGTAGGCCAGGAAGGCGGTGAGGTCGCGCACGGCCTGGTCGTACTGCGCGGGCGTCATGCTGCCGGGGTGCGCCAGCTTCAGTTCCTTGACCGTGGCGGGCTGGCCGTTCTCCGGCGGGTTCATTACCGCCACCTGCTCGCCCTGCAGCTGCCAGAGCGGGAACGGCATCGCTACGTTCGGGAACACCGTGTTGTTCCAGCCGCTGTTGGTCGCGGGATCAAGGTAGAACGCCTTGAGGTAGGCGGACACCCAGTCGGCGCCCTTGGCGCTGACTTCCAGCGACAGGTCCGGCGGCACCTTGCCGAACCACTGCTCGGCATCGGCTTCCGGCATTGCGGTGACGATCGGCTCGCCGAACTTCGCACCGGTGAAGTTGAGGTTGTCCATCACCTGCTTCTCGGTGAGGCCGAGTCCGTCCGCCATCTGCGAATAACGCATGTACTTCAGCGAATGGCAGCCCACGCAGTAATTGATGAACAGGCGCGCGCCGCGCTGCAGGGACGCCTGGTCGTGCACGTTGATGTTGGCGTTCGGATAGCCGCCCTCTTCCGCGAAGGCGGAAGGCGAGGCCACCAGCGCGACAGCCAGTGCAAGCAGCAATGCGGCCAGGGTGCGCACGGACGCGCCGTAGGTCTTGTCAGTCATGCATGGTCACCCTTTCCGGAACCGGCTTGGTTTTCTCCAACCCGAAGAACGTATAGACCCACAGGAACGCGAAGAACCCGAAGTACAGGACCACCAGGATCCGGCCGAACAGGTTCTCGATGGTGGTGATGTCGGCGTTCTGGCCGAAAATGGCCACGATCCAGCCGGGCGTGAGATCCGCGCCGATCGCGGCCAGCAGGATGAACACGATCGCGAAGATCGTCAGCGCCACCTTGTAGGCGACGCCTCGGTAGCGGATCGACTTGACCTTGCCGCGGTCCAGCCACGGCACCAGGAACAGCACGATGATCGACAGCGCCAGCGCGATCACGCCCCAGCCCTTGCTGGGGATCATCCGCAGGATCGCGTAGAACGGCGAGAAGTACCACACCGGCTTGATGGTGGCGGGTGTCACGAGGTCGTTGGCCGGGATCGAGTTGTCGTGTTCGAGGAAGAACCCGCCGACCGTCGGCTCGAAGAAGATGACGATCGCGCAGATGATCAGGAACACGCCCACGCCGACCAGGTCCTTCACCGTGTAGTACGGGTGGAAGGGAATGCCGTCCAGCGGTCGCCCGTCGGGGCGCTTGTGCTTCTTGATCTCGACGCCGTCAGGGTTGTTGGAACCGACTTCGTGCAGCGCGCCGAGGTGCAGCACCACCAGCAGCAGCAGCACCAGCGGCAGCGCCACCACGTGCAGCGCGAAGAAGCGGTTCAGGGTGGGGTCGGACGGCACGAAGCTGCCCATGATCCAGTCCACCAGTTGCGAGCCGATCACCGGCACCGCGCTGAACAGCGTGATGATCACCTTGGCGCCCCAGAACGACATGTTGCCCCACGGCAACACGTAGCCCATGAAGGCTTCCGCCATCAGCGCGAGGAAGATCAGCATGCCGAGCAGCCACACCAGTTCGCGCGGCTTCTTGAACGAGCCGTACATCAGGCCGCGGAACATGTGCAGGTACACCACGATGAAGAACATCGAGGCGCCGGTTTCGTGCATGTAGCGCACCAGCCAGCCCCAGTGCACGTCGCGCATGATGTACTGCACCGAATCGAACGCGCCGGCGGCGGTCGGCGTGTAGAACATCGTCAGGAAGATGCCGGTGACGATCTGGTTCACCAGCACCAGCAGCGCCAGAGAACCGAAGTAGTACATGACGTTGAAGTTCCGGGGCGCGTAGTACTCCGTCATGTGCTTCTTATAGACCGCGCCCAGGCCCGGCGTGCGCTCGGCGAACCATTGCATGAATGCGCCCATTACGCGGCTCCTTTCGGATCGACGCCGATCTGGATGTGGGTGTCATCGACGAAGTGGTACGGCGGCACCACCATGTTGAGCGGCGCGGGCACGCCGTCGTACACGCGCGCGGCGATGTCGTAGCGCGAGTGGTGGCACGGGCAGTAGAAGCCACCCTTCCAGTTCGGGTCGAACGGCTCGGGCTTGACCTCGCCCTTGTAGTCGGGCACGCAACCCAGGTGCGTGCAGATGCCGATCAGCACCATCCACTCCGGCTTGATCGAGCGATGCTGGTTCTGACAGTACTTCGGCTGCTCGGATTGCTTCGACTCCGGATCGCGGAGGCGCGGGTCCTGCTTGGGCAACCATTCCAGTTGTTCGGGCGTGCGGTTGACCACGAACACTGGCTGGCTGCGCCAGCCGTAGCGCACCATCTGGCCCTTCTCGATCTTGCCGATCGCGATGGTCACCGGGGCGCCGGCCGACTCGGCGCGCGCACTGGGCAACCAGGTTTCGACAAACGGAATGGCCGTGATGACCAGACCGGCGCCGCCGATCACGGCCGTGGATGCTGTGAGGAACCGGCGCCGCCCTTTGTTGATGCTTTCGTCAGCCATCAGCCTCTCCGCGCTGCTTTGTGATCACGGCCCTTGAACTGCGCCGCGGTTGGTGTGGTCCGATGCGCACGGCTCCGGCGCGCGGCCAGCCGCGACCGCAGTCCCGTCGTCCATCGGGCCCCAAAATCGTGTTAGTTTAGCGTTCGCCTCGTGAGCGCACAATCCGACGGCGTCCGACGAGGTCGCGTTTCCATGCTTCGCAAGCTCCGCCCGCTACTGTTCATTCTGCAATTCGTGGTGGTGGGCTTGGCGGCCGCTTTTCTGATCAGCCTGACCTGGCCCGGCGCGGGCACGCACCTGCGCAGTGGCCTGCACCGCGGGCATTCCGCAGCCGCCAGCACGAGCGCGCCGCCCGCTTCCAATGCGCCGGTGGCGCCGGGGCCTGCATCCTACGCCGATGCCGTGGCGCGCGCGGCGCCCGCGGTGGTGAACATCTACGCCGACAAGACCGTCACCGAGCGGCCGCTGGCGGTGTTCCCCGACCCCATCCTGCAACGCCTGTGGGGCGGCATGGCCGCGCCCGCGCTGAAACGGCGCGAGCAGAGCCTGGGTTCCGGCGTGATCTTTACTTCCGACGGCTACGTGCTCACCAACAACCACGTGATCTCGGGCGCCGACGACATCCAGGTGATGCTGCACGATGGCCGCGTTGCGCACGCGCGCGTGATCGGCACCGATCCCGACACCGACCTCGCGGTGCTGAAGATCGACGCCGGCACCCTGCCCACCATCCAGGTCGATCGCCAATCGCCGCGCGTAGGCGACGTGGTGCTGGCCATCGGCAACCCGTTCGGCATCGGCCAGACGGTGACCATGGGCATCGTCAGTGCATTGCAGCGGCAGCTGAGCCTGTCGCCGTACGAGGATTTCATCCAGACCGACGCGGCCATCAACTCCGGGAATTCCGGCGGTGCGCTGGTCAACGCCGACGGCGAGCTGGTCGGCATCAACACCGCGATGTTCGACCGCGACGTGGGCGCGCAGGGCATCGGTTTCGCGATCCCGGTGCGCACCGCCAAGCGCGTGCTGGAACAGATCGTCGAACACGGCCGCGTGGTGCGCGGCTGGCTGGGCGTGGAAGTCGGCAACGTGATGGTGTCGGCCGATTCCGGCCTGCCCGCGGCCGCGCGCGGCGCCACGGTCATCGATGTCTACCCCGGCGGCCCCGCGGCGCAGGCCGGTTTGCAACCGGGCGACGTGCTGCTGCAAATGGACGATCAACCGATCATCGACCCCGCCGGATTGCGTACCCGCGAGGCGGAAATCGCGCCCGGCAGCAAGGTCCGGATTTCCGGGTTGCGCGCGGGCGAACCGTTCCACGCTGACGTGGTGTTGGCGCAGCGGCCGTCGTTCCGGCAAGCCGCGCCGCGCGGGTAGGCTGACCTGACGCCGGCTGCATCGGCCGTGGCCCAACTCGCGTTTCGTGCGAGAACGTCGGGCGTCGCGGATGAAGCCCGCTCTGCGCCAACCTACCGCCGGCTGCATCGGCGGAAGCCCAACATCCTCGGCACACCCGTTGGGCTTCGTTGCATTCAGCCTACCTGCGAAAGCACGCGCGTCAATAGCGGAGCAGCGAGCGAAGCGGCGCGCCGTCCCGCCAGCGCGCGCGGCCGTGCAGGAATTCCAATTCGACCACCACCGCGGCGCCCGCGACTCCGGCGTCGAAGCTCTCCACCAGTTCGCGCGCGGCGGCTAGCGTGCCACCGGTCGCCAGCACGTCGTCGACGATCAGGACGCGCGTACCCGGCACCAGCGCGTCCGCGTGCATTTCCAGGCGCGCCTTGCCGTATTCCAGGCCGAAATCGACGCCGCGTTTCGCGGCCGGGAGCTTGCCGGCCTTGCGTAGCGGCACGAAACCCACGTCCAGTGCGCGTGCCAGCGCGGCGCCGAAGATGAAGCCACGGGCCTCGATACCGCAGATCGCGTCGAGTCCCGCGCCGCGCCAAGGCGCGACCAACGCGTCCACGCACTCGCCGAACGCCCGCGCGTCGGCCAGCAGCGGCGTGATGTCCTTGAACAGAATGCCCGGCGAAGGGAAATCCGGCACGTCGCGAATGTGCGTGGCGAGGCGCGCGCGCAACGCGTCGTCGATCTCCGCGCTGGCCGCGACCGCGTTCAAACCGGAGCTGGCTTCAGCCGCAGCGGGTGCTGCGGCACCATTTCGGACGCCGGGGTGCGGAGCATGTCGGTCACCTCGCGCACCACGGGCGCGGCCGCTTCGACCGCAACATCGGGTACGCTCACGGTCAGGAAATCCCGGGCGGGCAACTGCCCCATTCCGCCGATCAGGTATTCGCCATTGACGAAGGCAGGGATGCCGGCCTGCTCCAGCGCATCCTTCACCAGGTGCGCATCGACGATGCCTTCGGCGTGGTAGACCGTTCGCATGGGTGCATTCTATAGCGATCATCCCTGATCGCTGCCCTCCCAAGCTGCGGTTCACCTGATCGCCCACGGCACTGGCCAAACGCCACCTCGGCCATCCATGGCCTGACTTCTCACAAAAGCCGCTCCGAATCGGCATCGGATATCAAGCGTTTTTCCGAACGCATCGCTAAACTTGCGGGCTTCGCAACGCAGGATCCACCCATGGCGGACGAACACGCTCCCATCGTCACCAATTTCATCCGTCAGATCGTGCTGGCCGACCAGGCAGCCGGGAAACACGGCGGCCGCGTCGCCACGCGTTTTCCGCCGGAACCGAACGGCCACCTGCACATCGGCCACGCCAAGGCGATTTGCCTCGACTTCGGGATCGCGCGCGAATTCGGCGGCACCTGCAACCTGCGCCTCGACGACACCAATCCCGGCAGGGAAGATCCGGCCTTCGTGGAGGGCATCAAGGACGCGGTACGCTGGCTCGGTTTCGAATGGAGCGAGCTGCGCCACGCGTCCGACTACTTCGAGGTGTTCTACCGCGCCGCGTTGAAGCTGGTCGAGGACGGCAAGGCCTACGTCGACGACCTCGACGCCGAACAGGTGCGCGAATTCCGTGGCACGCTGACCGAGCCTGGACGCGATTCGCCGTACCGGAACCGCCCGGTCGAGGAAAACCTGGACCTGTTTCGCCGGATGCGCGCCGGCGAGTTCGCCGATGGTTCGCGCACGCTGCGCGCCAGGATCGACATGGCGTCGGGCAACATCAACCTGCGCGACCCGGCGTTGTACCGCATCCGGAAAGTCGCGCACCAGAACACCGGCGACGCCTGGCCGATCTACCCGATGTACGACTTCGCGCATTCGCTGTCCGACGCGCTGGAAGGCATCACGCATTCGTTCTGCACGCTGGAGTTCGAGGACCACCGCCCGCTGTACGACTGGTGCGTGGACAACGTGGATTTCCCGAACCATCCGGAATTGTGGCAGCCGCTCATCGAAGCCGGTCTGCCGACGGCGCCGTCCAAGCCGCGCCAGATCGAATTCGCGCGCGGCAATCTTTCCTATACCGTGATGAGCAAGCGCAAGCTGCTGGAACTGGTGAACGACCGCCGCGTCGATGGCTGGGACGATCCGCGGATGCCAACGCTGGCGGGCGTGCGCCGGCGCGGTTTCACCGCCGCCGCGATCCGCACCTTCTGGGAACGCGCGGGCCTTTCGAAGCAGAACAGCGTGATCGATTACGGCGTGCTGGAGAACTGCGTGCGCGAGGATCTCGACGCGCACGCGCCGCGCCGGATGGCGGTACTCGACCCGCTGAAACTCGTGATCACCAATCTGCCCGGCGATCACGAAGAAACGCTGGCGTTCCCGAACCATCCGAAGGACGAATCGTTCGGCACGCGCGAAGTGCCGTTCGCGCGCGAGGTATTGATCGAGCGCGAGGATTTCGCGGAGGTGCCGCCGAAAGGATTCAAGCGGCTCGTGCCCGGCGGCGAAGTGCGGCTGCGCGGCGTCGGCATCATGCGTTGCGACGAGGTCACCAGGGATGCATCGGGCAACGCCATCGAACTCCGCTGCTCGCTCGATCCCGAAACGCGCCACGGCATGCCGGGCGCCGACCGCAAGGTGAAGGGCACGATCCACTGGGTCAGCGCGCGACATGCGGTCCCGGCGGAAGTGCGCCTGTACGACCGGCTGTTCGACGCCGCCGATCCCGAGGGCGAGGCGGATGGCAAGACCTGGCTGGATCACCTGAACCCTGATTCCCGCCGCACCGTGCAGGCATACCTGGAACCCTCGCTGCGCGATGCCGCGCCCGAACAGCACTTCCAGTTCGAACGCACCGGCTATTTCGTGGCCGACCGCCGCGACCATTCGAGCGATCGGCCCGTTTTCAACCGTGCCGTGACCCTGCGCGACACTTGGTCGCAGAGCACGCGCTGACCGAAAACGCGTCAAGTCTTCGCGCCGTCATCACGCGCGGCTGATGGTTTTTTTACCTGAATCCGAACGCGTCCTGAAGCTTGGCGCTTCCCGCACGACCGGTTGGCACAGCGGGAAAGCCTGCCACCATGCGGCTTCCCGCCATCCCGTTGCCGCAAACCTGAACGAGCCTGGTATCGACGCCGCGCGTCCGGCCTGCGTGGTTAGGGGTCGGTCATTTTCCAGTTGCTAGGTTCGGGTCGCATTCGCCGGATCGGCGATGCACTCCCGACACCAACAGGAGGTCACATGAAGCACTCTCGCCATTTCGCCGTGATCGCCCTCGCCGCCGCCGTGAGTTTCGGAATGTCCACGGGCGTGGCGCTGGCAGCCCAGCAGACCGCGCCGACGACCGATCATTCGTCCAGCGCCGGCCAGGCCGTGAGCGATGCGTGGATCACTACCAAGGTCAAGAGCGAACTCGCGACCACCAAAGGCGTGAAGAGCATGGACGTCACGGTGAAAACCGTCGATGGCGTGGTCACATTGACCGGCGTGTTGCCAACCGAGAATGCGGTCAACAAGGCCATCGCCGTCGCCAAGAGCGTCAAGGGCGTGAAGGACGTGGACGCCTCGGGCCTGAAGTCGAAGGACTGACCATGCCGACTCCCGCTTTCGAACCGGCTGCCGAGCAATGGAGGCTTGCGGTGGACCATGACCGGATCCGGCAGGAATGGACGCCATTTCCGGCAAGCTGCAGCGCCGCTGGCGCAGGCTGACCGCCGATGATGTCCTGTATGCAGGCGGCAGCGCGGAATATCTCGCGCGCGTCCTGCAAGACCGCTACGGCTGGGACCGCCGCGAGGCGCTGCTCCAAGTCTACGAGTTCGAGAGTGCGTTGTAGCGTGCCGGCGCACGGATGTTCGCATGGATCCGCGACATCCGCGCGCCGGCCCTCAACCTGGAAACGCCAGCGCGTTTCCAGGGACTTCAAGGAAGAAGCCGAGCCGGGTCGGGCCATCCCCTCCGCGCCCGACCGGCCTACCGCCCCGGTGTCGCCGACACCGCGGCAATCCCTCCGGGCAAGTGAGGGATTCGCTCGCCCGGAGCCTTGCACGAGGATCGGGGATGCGGCATCCAGCCGGCGCACCTGCGTCACGCCGCGCGGTTGCCAACCCATGGCACGAGGAGAATTCCCATGCTTTATTACGCCGTCGTTTTCCTGATCATCGCGCTGATTGCGGGTTTCTTCGGATTCTTCGGTGTCGCCGGCCTCGCGGCCGGCATCGCGAAGATCCTGTTCGTCATCTTCATCATCCTGTTCATCATCTCGTTGATCTTCGGGCGCCGCCGCCGGTTGTAATGAATCGCGCGAACTTCAGGCCTCGATCCCGAAGCGCTCGCGCAGCGCACGCTGGCCCCTGCGGGTGACGCCGAGAGCACGGCTGTCGAGATCGCGCGCCACCCAGCCCAGGCGCAGCGCGCTCGCCAGTAGTGCCGCGCCCAGTGCCCCTGCGAGATGCGGACGGCGCTCGCTCCAGTCGAGGCAACCGCAAGCGAAGCGGCGGCGCGCGGCGCGCGCCGCCGCCACGTCGAGATCGAGCCCGGCGAACGCGTCGACACCCTTTCGCGTTACTTCGTAATCGCCTTCACCTGATTGCGTCAGCCAGCGCAGTTCGAAAAGGCGGTCGTGCAACGCGACCGCCAAACCGCCAGCCATGTGGTCGTAGCAGGTGCGCGCCTGGCGGAGCCGGTCCGGCGTGCGCGGCTCGAAGCGTTCGCCCGGCGCACCCGCGATGCGCGTCAAGGCTTCGATCGCGGCGGCCACGTTCGCATCATGGAGGCTGTAGTAACGGTGCCGTCCCTGCGGCACGACCTTCACCAGCTTCAGCCCGGTCAGCTTGGCCAGGTGAACGCTCGCGGTGGACGGGCTTACCCCCGCCACGATCGCGAGTTCGGTGCTGGTGCGCGCACAGCCATCCAGCAAACGGCATAGCATCTGCGTCCGCGCCGGTTCGGCGATGGCCCCGGCCACGGCGGAGATGCGCGCATCGGCGTCTCTGACATCCATGCTTTTACGGTAATCGAAGTATCGGTGCGTGGCAAGGCGCAACATGTTGCACGCAGCGCCCGTCCAGCGCGTCAGCCGACACGGTCCACGCCCATGGCTCCATCGCAACCGCAACGAGACGAAGCGCCCCGCAACGCGACACGGCGGGCGTTCCTCGGCGCCGGCGTTGCCGTGGCGGCCGCCGCGATCGTCGGCGCACCGATGGCCGTATCCGCCCACCATGCCGACCCACCACCTCCCGAAGCAGGAAGACCCCGCATGAAGATCGTCTGCATCATCCGCTACGAAATCGACCCGTACCAGCGCGACGCCTTCAAGACCTATGCCGAAAACTGGGGCAAGGTCATTCCACGCTGCGGCGGCGAGTTGATCGGCTATTTCCTGCCGTGGCAGGGCACCAACTACGTCGGCTGGGGCCTGATCGGATTCGACAACCTCGCCGCGTACGAGAGGTACCAGAAGCGTTTGCGTGAGGACGCGGACGGCAAGCGGAATTTCGCGTTCGCGCAAGACAAACGTTTCATCCTGAAGGAAGAACGCAATTTCGTCGAAGTCGTCGACGGCACGTTCAACATTCC
>JBQCCP010000064.1:0-8060 GCA_051962095.1 Rhodanobacteraceae bacterium | reverse complement strand
GCCATCATGATGCTTGGTGGTGAACACCACGTAGCGCATGCCGGCCGCGTGCGCGGCGTCCGCCCATTGCGCGGGGTCGAACTTCACCGGATTGAACGTCTTCGGCAACTGCTCGTAGCGCCGCTTCCATTCGACGTAGCCGACATCGTCGGGGCGCTTGCACCATGGCTCGTCCTCGGAACACAGCGTCCACGATTCGACGATGCCGAGTTGGCTGTAGGTGCCCCAGTGCAGGATCAGCCCGAATTTCCAGTCCGACCATTGCGCAAGTTTCTTGATGACCAGTGGATCGGTTTCGGGAATGTAATCGTCGCTTTTCGTCTTTGCCGGTGCGGCAGCCAGCGCTGGACGAACGCCGACGCGCGCCAGCAATGTCAGCGCGGCGGCGCCCTGCAGGATTTCGCGACGTGTGGGCATGGGCAACTCCTACCCTCTCGTCATTCCGGGGCCGCCGCAGCTTCATCGCGGCGGAACCCGGAATCCAGTGTCTTGTACGTCAACGCATTGCAACAAAGGCACTGGATTCCCGCTTTCGCGGGAATGACGGAATGCTGATTAATGGTTTCGTTAGCTGCCGGATTTCTTCTCGGGATCGAACAACTTGATTGGCCCATCCAGTTCCAGCGCAATCACGGTGACATCCGGGTCGAGCGCGTAATCGGGCACGTCGATCGCCAGCAGTGCGGGCGCGCCGCCGAGCGTGGCGCCGAGGCGCTGGGGACTCAGCATCGTGCCGTTGCCGACTACGCGCGCGACGAGCACCCGGTTCGCGAGTCCTTTCAGCAACACGGCGCCGCCCGGCTTGCCATCCACGAACAGGTACAGCGTCTTGCGATCCTTCGACAACGTGCTGTCGCCGAGGTAATAGCCGTGCGGGATGCCGGCCTGGCTGCCGTAGATCGCCTCCTGGTTCTTCTTCACCCAGCGCCCGACCTGGCGCAACGTGTCGGCTTCGATCTTCGGGATCGTGCCGTCGGCGCGCGGGCCGATATCCAGCAACAGGTTGCCGCCCATGTCCAGCGTGCCGGAAAGGATCCGGATGATCTCGTGCGGCGTCTTGAAGTGATTGTCGTTCGGCTGCCAGCCCCACGAATTGTTCATCGTGAGGCACAGCTCCCAATACTTGTCGGGCGGCCGCGTGATCGGCACGCCCTGCTCCGGCGTGCCGTAATCGCCGAAGCCGGGCAAGCGGCCGTTGATGATGGCGTCGGGGTTGTGCGCGCGGATCCAGTCGTGCAACTGTTTCGCGTGCCACTCCTCCGCCGTGTGTTCCCAGCCGCCGTCGAACCAGTAGAGGTCCGGATGAAAACGGCGCGTCAGGTCGTGCACCTGGTCCTGGTAATACGTGACGAAGCGATCCCAGCGCGCCGGATCATCCTTGATCTGGTAGCGCGTCTGGTCATGGGTAAAGGCCGGATAAAGCGGCGACGACCAGTCGATCAGCGAAAAATACAACCCGACCTTCAGGCCGTCCTTGCGCAAAGCCTTGACAAACGGCGCGACCAGATCGCGGTGCGCGGGCGTGTCCTTCACCACGTTCAGGCCCTGCTTCGTATCCCACAGCGCCATGCCGTCGTGGTGCTTCGACGTCAGCACCGCGTATTTCGCGCCGCTGGCCTCGATCAGGTCGGCCCAGCCTTGAGGGTCGTAGTGGCTCGCGGTGAAGCCCTTGGCCTGCTTCATGTAATCGGCGTAGGAAACGTAGCCATCGAAGAACGACCACGACTCGGTGATGCCGTCGACCGCGTAGATGCCCCAGTGGATGAAGATGCCGAACTTGGCGTCGGCAAACCATTGAATGCGCGCGGCCTTGGCGGCCGCCTGCGCATCGGCGTCGCGGGTGGCCGTTGCGGGAGGTGCGGCGAACGCCGGCGCCGCCAGGCAAGCCAGCACGCACAGCAACGCGCCCAGCCGGAACCTTTTCATGGCGTGCTCACACCGTCAGCTCCTTCGAAATCTCCTCGACCGCGGCGCGCAAACGCTCCAGCGCCGCCTTGATCGGCACCTTGACCGGACGGCGTTCGACGTAGGGGATCGTCAACGCGCCGGCGGCAAAACCATGCCGCAGGATCGGCGCGGAAAGATCGGTCACCGCGTCGACGTCGCCGCTGGGCAACATCGCATAGCCTTGCGCGCGAATATCGTCGGCCTGCGCGATGAAGCGCTTGCGCTTGCCCAACGTGCCGGCGGCATCCATCAGCGCGAGCCAGTGCTCGCGCACGTCGTCGTTCTGGAACGCGAACAGCACGGCGCCGGAGGTGGAGCGCGACAGCGGCAACCGATGACCGACCCGCACCACGAAACCGAGGTCGTCGGGCGGATCGATGCGTGCGATCACCACCATCTGGTCACCCGACGCGACCGCCAGGTGACACGGCTGCAGGACTTCGCGTGCCAGACGGTGCATTACCGGCAGCGCGGCCGCGACCAGCGATTTCACCGGTGGCCGTTCCATGCCGAGCAGGAACAGGCGATTGGTCAGCGCATAGCCCGACTCGTTCTCGCGCGCGATGTAGCCGCGCTCCTCCAGCACCTGCAGCATCCGGAAGATCTCGCCCTTGGAATAGCCGATCGCCGCGGCGACGCCGGTCATCGTCAGCGGCGCGTGCGCACGCGCCAGCAACTCGAGAATATCGAGGCCCTTGTCGAGCGCCGGTGCGCGATACTTGGCTGGCTTGGTGGCCATGTTGTCCTACCCCTCGCAGAATCGGGCGGCGCTGCGCCCGGTGAAATCCCGATGAACGCTCCGTTCCTCGTGAGCACGCTTCCATTGGCGAAGCTTGATTTTATATTTACAACATCGCAAACCACAAGCTAGTATCGGACACGACTCGCCAACGGACAAGCTCGCCCCAGCAACCGGCCACGACCGCGGGAACCGACCATGCAGTCCTCCGACGGCGCCACCGCGCCGAATGACGCCCAAACAGCCTCACCGGCACGCGCTTCGCTGCTTGCGTTCGCGCTGATCGTGGGTTTGTTCTTCCTGTGGGGCGTCGCCAACAACCTCAACGACATCCTGATCAAGCAGTTCAAGAACGCGTTCACCCTCAGCGATTTCCAGGCCGGGCTGGTGCAGAGTGCGTTCTATCTCGGCTACTTCCTGCTCGCGATTCCTGCCGGCGTGTGCATGCGGCGGTTCGGCTTCAAGAGCGCGATCCTGATCGGCTTGGCCTTGTACGCACTCGGCGCGCTGCTGTTCTGGCCCGCCGCGGCCACGCAGACGTATGCGATTTTCCTGTGCGGCCTGTTCGTGATCGCGAGCGGATTGTCGTTCCTCGAAACCTCGGCCAATCCGCTGGTGACCGTGCTGGGGCCGCCCGAGGGCGGCGCGCGGCGACTGAATTTCGCGCAATCGTTCAATCCGCTCGGTTCGATCGCGGGGATCCTGATCGGCCGCAACTTCATCTTCAATGGCATCGAACACACCCCGCAGCAACTCGCCGCGATGACGCCCTCTGCCCGGCACGCCTACTTTGTCGGCCAATCGATGACGGTGCAGACGCCGTATCTGGTGATCGCCTGCGTGGTGGTCGCCTTCGCGCTGATGATCGCCATCGTGCCGTTTCCCGCACACGGTGAGGGTCCGATGGACCGCAGCAGCGGCACGCGCCACTTCGGGCGCCTGCTGCGCGACCGGCATTTCCTGTCGGCGGTCGCCGCGCAATTCTTCTACGTGGGCGCGCAGGTCGGCGTGTGGAGTTACCTGATCCGCTACTGCCAGGGCACGATGCCCGGCACTCCGGAACGCCGTGCCGCCGATTACCTGATGGCCTCGCTGGTGCTGTTCACGCTGGGACGTTTCGCCGGCACCGCGTTGATGCGCGTGATCGCGCCGCGCATCCTGCTGGCCGCATTCGCCGTGACAAACGTCGTGCTGTGCGCGATCGGCGTTGCCTCGCCGGGCATGACGGGACTCGTTGCGCTGGTCATCGCGAGCTTCTTCATGTCGGTAATGTATCCCACGATCTTCGCGCTGGGCGTGGACGGCTTCAACGACAGCGACCGCAAACTCGGCGCGTCGCTGCTGGTGATGGCGATCATCGGCGGCGCGGTGCTGACCGCTCTGATGGGCGCAGTGTCGGATGCGGCGGGGATCGCGCGCGCGATGCTGGTGCCGCTGGGTTGCTTCGTCGCGGTGTTGCTGTTCGCGACGCAGCGCTCCCGTTTGCAGCCCGCGTGAGTGCCGTGCGCCTGTATTACGCCCTCGACCTCAAGGACGACCCGACGCTGATCGCCGAGTACGAACACTGGCACCGGCCGGAAAATATCTGGTCGGAAATCATCGATTCGATCCGCGTGGCCGGCATCCGCGACCTCGAAATCTTCCGCGCCGGCAACCGGCTGGTGATGATGATCGATGCGCCGGAGGATTTCTCGCCCGACGCCAAGGCCGCGGCCGACGCCGCCGACCCGCGGGTGCAGGCGTGGGAAGCATTGATGTGGCGGTTCCAGCAGCCGCTGCCGTTTGCGAGGCCGGGCGAAAAATGGGTGGCGATGAGGCGGATGTTTTCGCTGAAGCAAACGTTGGCCGAGTGCGAGGATTAGCAGTTGCTCGTCATTCCGGCGAAGGCCGGAATCCAGGCTCTTTGCAAAGACCGAAGCAAAAAACACTGGATTCCGGCCTGCGCCGGGGTGACAAAAGCTAAGGACGTTTCAAGAAGTCCACGCCGGCCCGTCCGGCCACGCAAATTCGCGCAACGACGCTTCGTGCATTTCGGTCGAGTATCCCGGCGAGGTGGGCGCGAGGTAGCGTCCCTCGCAAATCCGCACCGGATCGGCGAAGTGCTCGTGCAGATGGTCGACATATTCGATGGCGCGGTCTTCCATCGATCCGCTGATCGCGACGAAATCGGCCATCGCGAGGTGCTGCACCATTTCGCAGAGTCCGACCCCGCCCGCGTGCGGAAACACCGGTATCCCGAACTTCGCGGCCAGCAGCAGGATCGCGAGATTCTCGTTGACGCCGCCGACCCGCGTGGCATCGATGTGCAGCAGATCGACCGCGCGCGCCTGCAGCAGTTGCTTGAACATCACCCGGTTGTGGGTGTGCTCGCCGGTCGAGATCGGCACCGGCGCCACCGCGCTTCGGATTGCGGCATGGCCGAGCACGTCGTCGGGACTGGTGGGTTCTTCGATCCATGCCGGACGAAATGGCGCGAGCGCGCGGATCCACTCGATCGCGGGCCCGACGTCCCAGCGCTGGTTGGCGTCGACCGCGATCGCGATGTCCTCGCCCGCTGCGGCACGCGCAATGGCGAATCGGCGCACATCGTCGTCCAGGTTTTCGCCGACCTTGAGCTTCAGGATGCGAAAGCCGTCCGCAACCGCCTGCCGCGTCAACTGCGCCAGCTTTTCATCGGAGTAGCCCAGCCAGCCGGGCGACGTCGTGTAGGCGCGATAGCCGCGTTGCAGCAATTCGGCGATGCGCGCGTCGCGACCCGGCTGCGCGCGATACAGGATCGCCAGCGCTTCGTCGGGCGTCAACGCGTCGCTCAAGTAACGGAAATCGATCGCAGCGACGATCTGCTCGGGTGACAGTTCTGCAATGAATCGCCACAACGGCAATCCTGCGCGGCGCGCCGCCATGTCCCACGCCGCATTCACGACGCCACCGATGGCCATGTGCATCACGCCCTTCTCCGGGCCGAGCCAGCGCAGGTGCGAATCGCCCGTGAGGCTGCGCGCGAAACCGCCCAGATCATCCAGCACCTCGGCGACACCGCGACGTTCCACCAACGCGCACAAGGTTCGCACTGCCGCGGCCTGCACCTCGTTGCCGCGCCCGATCGTGAACACCAGCGCGCGGCCGGTCAGCTCCGAAGCGTCGTCGGTGTGCAGCGTGATGTACACCGCCGAATAATCGGGGTCGCGGTTCATGGCATCCGATCCGATGCGTCCGCGCGAAGTCGGAAAGCGGATGTCCTCGGCCTCCAGCGCGACGATCCGGACCGCATGGCCGGTCTTCATTCGTGAGCGCGTGCCGTGGGTATCCATCGCGTTACGCCGATACCGTGACCCGCTGGCGCTGCACGCCCAGCCCGGCGATGCCGAGTTCCATCACGTCGCCGGGCTTCAGGTACACCGGTGGTTTCTGGCCCAGGCCCACGCCCGGCGGCGTGCCGGTCGAGACCACGTCGCCGGGCAGCAGCGCCATGTAATGGCTGATGTGGCTGACCAGTGCCGCGACGTCGAAAACCATGGTGCGCGTGCTGCCGTCCTGATAACGATGCCCATTCACGCTCAGCCACATCGCGAGGTTCTGCGGATCGGGAATCTGGTCGCGCGTCACCAGCCATGGCCCGAGCGGCGCGAAGGTGTCGCAACTCTTGCCCTTCACCCACTGGCCACCGTGGTCGAACTGGAAAGCGCGTTCGGACACGTCGTTGACGACCAGGTAACCGGCCACGTGATCGAGCGCGATATCACGCGGTACGTTGCGTGCGGCGTCGCCGATCACCACGCCCAGTTCGACTTCCCAATCGAGCTTGGTTGCACCGTGAGGAATCACCACGTCATCGAATGCCCCGACGATCGCGCTGGTCGCCTTCATGAAAAGCACCGGCTGTTCCGGCACCGGCTGGCCCGATTCCGCGGCGTGGTCGGCGTAGTTCAGGCCCACGCAGATGATCTTGCCCACACGCCCCACCGGCGCGCCGAGGCGCAGCGTGCCCTCGACTTTCAGCAGCGTTTCCGGATCGAGCGCGCGCAGGCGCCGGATGCTTTCATGCGTCAATGCGTCGCCCGCGATGTCGTCCACGACCTGCGAAAGATCACGCAAGACGCCCTGCGCATCCAGCATGCCCGGCTTTTCGCGGCCCGCGGTTCCGTAGCGCACGAGCTTCATCCGCGGCCCCTAGTCGGTCCAGCCGCCGTCGATCACGTGGATCGCGCCGGTGGTGAACGATGCTTCGTCGGAAGCGAGATACACCGCCAGCGCCGCGATCTCGCCCGGTTCGCCCAATCGCCCCATCGGCTGGCGATCAGTGAAACTCTTCCAGACAGCATCGCGATCGCCGCCCAGTGCCGCGACACGCTGCTCCAGCGACGGCGTTTTCACAGTGCCGGGACAGATCGCGTTGCAGCGCACGCCACGCGCCACGTAGTCCGCGGCGACCGCCTTGGTGAGGCCGATCACCGCGGCCTTGGTCGCGCCATAGGCGAAGCGGTTGGGCACGCCTTTCACGCTGGACGCGACCGACGCCATGTTGACGATGCTGCCTTTTCCGCGCGCCAACATGCCGGGCAGCACCGCCTTGCAGAGACGGAACATCGAATCGACGTTGATGGCGAACGAACGCCGCCATGCATCTTCGCCGGTGTCGAGGATGGTTCCGGCGTGGACGTACCCCGCGCAATTGAACAGCACGTCGATCACCGGATCCGCTTCGATCAACGACGCGATTTGCGCGGCATGGGTGACGTCGAGCGTTGCGACGCGGATCGCGTTTTCCGACGCAAGCGACTGCAGCGCCGCCGCGTCGATGTCGGTGGCCAGCACGTCCGCGCCTTCGCGCGCGAACGCCAGTGCCGTCGCGCGGCCGATGCCCGCACCGGCCGCGGTAACCAGACAGCGCTTGCCGGCAAGCCGCGCGCTCAACGCCAGCCGTCCGCGGCGGGCAGCGGTGCCGCGGCATCGATGATGCCCGCCTCCCGCAAGCGCGGCCACAACCGCGCGGGCACCCGTTGGCTGCTGCGCGCGAGCGTGCTTTCGACTTCCATCACGTTGCGCATACCCGCGACCACCGCGCACACGACAGGATGCGCCAACGGAAACTGC
The DNA here is from genome assembly GCA_051962095.1 of Rhodanobacteraceae bacterium. Lineage (GTDB taxonomy): Bacteria > Pseudomonadota > Gammaproteobacteria > Xanthomonadales > Rhodanobacteraceae > 66-474. The sequence goes on along the minus strand of JBQCCP010000064.1, from coordinate 280 downwards.
AATGCCGCCGCGCCCACGTCGACGCCTTCCTCGTGGCAGATCGCGTAGATCTCGTGCGCACGCTTCAATGTGTCCTCACCCGCGGGCGCGTAATCGTAGGTTTTTCCCGGACCGTGCGGATCGCCGAGCAGGCCAGAGTTGTACGGCGCCGCGATGATCACCTTCACTCCGCGACGATGCGCCTCATCCAGCATCGGCAACGCGGCGGTTTGCTCGAACAAGGTGTAGCGGCCCGCCAGCAGGATGCAGTCGAGGTCGAAGCGCGGCATCAATTCCGTAC
>JBQCCP010000063.1:0-7859 GCA_051962095.1 Rhodanobacteraceae bacterium | reverse complement strand
CAGCTGCCATCGGCATTTCCCTACACGATGTTGCGGTGACGTCCACTGGAGACGCAACGCACCAGACCACGAATATGGCGGCTCCGGACGGAACGGAGACAGCCATGGAAACCACCACCGATCTGCACGGCGCGGTCGCTTTGAAACCATCGCGCCGCGCCTGGCTGGCGTACGCGATCGCAGCGGCGCTGCTGTGGGCGTGGATGGGCGCCACACACGCCGCCTCGATCTACAAGTGCGTCGATGCGCAGGGTCACCTCGCGTATCAGGACACGCCTTGCGCCGCGCGCGCACGGCAGCACGAGCTGGACGTGCAGCCACTGCCGACCATCAGTGATCCGTCGGAGGTCGCCGCGTCGGAGCGGGCGCTCAGCCGTTACGCCCGCGCTTCGTCGCGCAAGTCGCGCACCGGGCGCGACGGACGTCCGTCATCGCGCGCCGCGCGCGGGAAGACCCAGATGTCGTGGGAGTGCCGCGCGGCCGACGGCGAAGTGTTCTATCGCCACGCGCGCTGTCCGGGCTCGGTGGCAGGTGACGGCACAGTGCGCAGCGGTTACGCGGAGAAATTGTCGAGCTCGCGCACGCGCAGCCGGCAAGGCGCGTGGAGCCGCGTGCCGGTGCACGGCAAGAAGATCACCCGTGCCGAAGCATGCCGGCGCATCCACTCCGCGGGCGCGGCGGTACGCGACGGTCACCTGCGCGACGAAACCGTCTCCACCTACGATCACCTGATGGGGCGCGATCCCTGCAGCGCGCGATGAGCCGTCGTACCTCAGGATGCCTGCTTGCGGCGACGCGGCGCGCGCGCAACCGATGATCGTGGCGGCCTCGCGGTCAACCCGGTTGGTGGCGCCGCGCGAAACGCCGCAGCCTGGTCCAGCAGCCATTCCCGGAACGCCATGAACCCGGCGTGCTTGCGCGAACGCTCCGGATACACCAGGAAGTGCCAGCGCTTGGCCTTCATCAATTGCGGGAACAGCGCAACCAGTTGCCCTGTTTCGATCAGCGGGCGCACCATCGTCGTGCGCCCCAGCGCCACACCGATGCCTTCCACCGCCGCGCGCTGGCGCGATTCGGAATCGTTGAAGGACGCGGCGTAGCGTTTCGGCGGTTTGCCGCCGTACAGCGCAAACCATTCCTGCCAGGGATCCTCGGGGCACAGCAGGGGCAGGTCGCCAAGATCTTCCAGACGCGGCCGCTTGCGGCCTGCCAGCAGCGCCGGACTGGCGACCGGCGTCAGCCATTCCTCCAGCAGAGACTCGACGACCAGGCCCGGCCAGTCACCCACGCCGTAGCGCAGCGCGGCGTCGTGGCGGCCATCGGCGAAATCCACCAGCTCGATCGAGGAATCGAGGTTCAGCTCGATCTCCGGATGCTTCGCGACGAAACCCGGCAGACGCGGCAGCAGCCAGCTCGAGGTCATCGACGGCATCGCCGACAGTGACAGTGCGTTGTCACAACGCGTGCAGAGCGGTTTCAGCGCTTCCTCGATCGCCTCCAGATGCGGCGCCACATTATCCAGCAGGCGCTGCCCTTCGGCGGTGAGCTTGAGGCCGCGTGGGCCTCGCACGAACAACGTGCAATCGACACGCTCTTCCAGCAGCCGGATCTGGTGGCTGAGCGCGCTCACCGTGAGGTGCAGCCGTTCGGCGGCGCGGGTGAGGTTCTGCGCGCGCGCGGCCGCCACGAAGGTCTGCAGGGGATTCAGCGGGCTGCGGCTCATGTTCGATTTTCCTCAACGCTCGTTTGAAAAATCATCGCTACCGATGGGCTTGGCTGGCGCCTATTCTTCCGCCTCACACAGCTTCCATGCCACAAGACAGGAGGTGCCACATGTTGAGGGAAATGATAAATCACTTTGGCAGCACGTTGACGACACGCCGCCAAACCGATGCCCCGTCGACCCCGATGGCGAAGCCGGGCGCGAAGCCGGCGCCGGCGCTGCACGGGCTGCGGAAAAATTCCGGCCAAACCGGCGCCCACCGCGACTGGCGCCCTCGCCTGTACTGGTAAGGAGACACCCATGTTGAGGGAACTGGCAAAACTTTCCGGCGGCATGCTGTTCACCGGTGGACACGTGACGAACACCGCCGCGCTGAGACTGCTGGCACGCGACGAGCCATCGTCGCCGGCCCGAACCCCGCGCCGCGGCCGCGGCATCCCCATTGATTGGCGCACACCCACCGAATTGCTGCTGCTGGCCGCGATCTGGGGCGGGTCGTTCCTGTTCCTGAGGATCGCCGCCCCGAAGTTCGGCCCCGTTTCGCTGGTGGATGTGCGCCTCGCGCTGGGCGCGCTGGTGCTGTCGCCGTTCCTGTGGCGTGCGCGCCGGCAACTCGCCGCGGTGGGCTGGTTCAAGATCATGGCGATCGGACTGGTCAATACCTTGCTGCCGTTCCTGCTGTTCGCGTGGAGCGCGGAACGCGCGCCGGCCGGCGTCAGCGCGATCGTCAACAGCATGGCGGTGCCGTTCGCGGCGCTGGCGGCGTTCGCGATGTTCGGAGAGAAGATCGGCGCGCGCCGCCTGGCCGGCCTGGCGATGGGCCTGGTCGGCGTGGCCGTGCTGGCCAGCGGCGACGTGGACGGCGCCGGCATCGGTCCCGCGGTTGCAGCCGGAACCGTCGCGGCGCTGCTGTACGGCGTCTCCGCGAACCTGGTGAAGCGCCACTTCGCCGGTTTGCCGCCCGCCGCGGTGGCCGCCGCCACCCTTGCATGGGGCGCGGTATTGCTGGCGCCGTTTGCGACGTGGCAATGGCCGTCCGCACCCATTCCCGCGCAGGCGTGGCTCAGCCTCGTCGCGCTGGGCGTGGTCTGCACCGGCTCGGCCTACGCGATCTACTACCGGCTGATCCAGCGCGTCGGCGCGCCGCGCGCAACGACGGTCACGTACCTGGTCCCGATCTTCGGGGTGCTGTGGGCGTGGCTGGCGCTGGGTGAAGCCTTGACGATCAGCATGGCGTTCGGCGGCGTGCTGATCCTGGGCGGGATGCTGTACGGGCAGACGAAAGCGCGCGCCGCACGCACGCACCCGCTGCCGGCGCTGGACAAGCCCTGCGTGAACTGCAGTCGCTGACGGCGCACAACGAATGGGCGGGACGGGTAAACTCGGCACATGATCCGACCCGCCCGCCCCCTGCTTCCGCTCGCGGTCCTGGGATTCGCCGCGCTCGCGGTTTCCGCGTGCTCGCAACAGGGCGAAGCGCCGCCGGCCGCACCGTCGGCCTCGGCGCAGGCTGCCGCCAACGAAGCCGCCGCCGACAAGGAACTGAAGCTTTACCAGCAGATGCTGGCCGAGCACAGCGAAGCCTTGGCGGCGCCGGTAGGCGAGGAAATCGTCGAGAAGTATCCGGGCACCTCCGCGGCCGCCGAAGTCCAGAAAACGCTGCCGCAGATCCAGGCGGCGGCCAAGGCCAAGGCTGAACACGATCGTCTCGCCAATCTCTGGTATTACCAGACGGCCAACGTGGATGGCATGCAGAACACCGCAAGCGTCTACTCTGCTCCGGCCAGCTCGAACAGCGTGCGGCTGGTGCTGCGGCGCCACGTCAAATGGGGCGAAAGCGTTTACGTGTTCGCGCCGGACGGCAGCAAGGGTTTCGTGTGCAAGGATCTTTGCAACGTCCCGATGCGTTTCGACGGCAAGCGCGAAACCTGGAAGGCGTACCTTCCCAAGACCGGCGAGCCCGCGATGTTCATCAAGGACGAGAAGCGCTTCATCGCGGCGATGCAGAAAGCCAAGGTCATCGAGATGGACGTCACCACCAGGGACCATGGCAAGGAAACCTTGAAATTCGAGGTCGGCGGCTACGACCCGGCGAAGTTCCTGCCGATGCCGAAGAAGTAGCGCGGCACCGTTGCTTCCGCACCCGGGCCGGCGCAATATCCGCGTGTGTCGGCGCGCACCGAACCGCGCCTGAGGGGACCGGGGATGGACGAGAAGATCTGCATCTTCGAAGACGTGTACAACGAGGTGTCCGTGCGCGCTCAGGCCGAGCACGAAAAGATCGGCGCATTCGGGATGCTGGCGCGGATGAAGCTTTGGGACCGGCCGAAGGAAACCGACATCGCGCTGGCCAACACGGAAAAGCGCTACGAGCCCTTCTGGATGGCCAAGGCCGCGCGCCGAACGCGCTACACGCGCAAACTCGCCTATCACGTCAGGATCGAGCACCCGCACGTGGTCACCGTGCAGTTGCTGGGCCAGACGCTGCAGGTGGATGCGCGCCGCGAACTGCAGCTTCCTGCGGTCGAGGATTGCGAGAGCGTCACGGCGCTCGTCCATTACGTCGACGCGTTGCGCCGCGACACACTGGAAAAAACGCTGATCGATTACGCCGGCCGCTTCGCGTTCCGCGATCTCGACGACAGCAACCAGCCGCAGTTCATCGCGCCCACCGTGACCGCGGCTTCGGTGCTGCAACAGGTGAAGGCCAGACTTTCCGCACCGGTCGAGGCCGATGCCATCGCCAGCGACGAGGTCGACATCGAATCGCTGACGCTGTTCTATCGCCCGGTGTATGCGTTCCAGTTCGCGTGGAAAGACAAGGCCGGCGTGATCGAGATCGACGGTCTCACCGGACGTGTCAACAAGGAAGGCGACATGCTGGGCGGCGCGGTGCGCGCGCTGGGTAGTCGCGACGCCTTGTTCGACCTGGGCGCAGATTTCGCCGGGCTGGTGGTGCCCGGCGGCACGATCGTGGTGAAGCTCATCGACAAGCTGTCGAAGAAGTATCCCGCCTGAAGCGCGGCGCGTGCCGCGGGGTGGACCCGGAGAGAGTTTGATATCGCGCAGCCACTGGCGTTTGCTGCATCCGCAGTGTCCAGCTGCGTGGAAGACGCGCCGGCGCGGCATTGTCGTCTGGACATGGGCCGCCGCGACGCTCGCGTTCGCCATGTTCGTCGTGTTGGCCGCGAATCCCGCCTCCGCCGCACCGCCGCAGGACACCCCGGCCGACCTGATCCTGCTGGGAGGCGAGGTATTCACCGCCGACAGCGCGCGGCCGTGGGCCAGCGCGCTGGCGATCTCCGGGGAGCGCGTGCTTTCGGTCGGCGATGACGATGCGGTGCGCGCGCTGGCCGGGCCGCGCACGCGGACCATCGAACTCGAAGGCCGCGTCGTGGTGCCGGGATTCAACGACGCGCACATGCACATCGCCGCGGATCGCGGCGGCGTGCGGCTGGACTTCGGCGAGCAACGACCGCCGCCCGATCCTTCCATGGCGCTGGTGCTCGATGCGCTCCGGCGGACCGTCGCCAAGGCGCCGCACGGAAACTGGATCCTGAGCGGGCAGATCAGCGCAGCCGTGCTCGATTCGCCCGCACCGCGTGACGCGCTCGATGGCATCGCGCCCGCCCACCCGGTGATGCTGACGGCCGACACCGGCCACGGCAGCGTCCTCAATTCCGCCGCGCTGCGGGCGCTCGGTTACGATGAAACCATCCGCGATCCGCCGGGCGGAAAATTCCTGCGCGACCGCAGCGGCCGCCTGACGGGCGTGCTGGTCGAGTACGCCCACACTAACGCGGTGACCCGAATGGTCGACCGGCGCTCCGCTGCGGCGCACGGCGCGGCGCTGCGTCAGGCGAGTGCCGAGGCGCTGCGGCTGGGCATTACATCGATACAGAGCATCGCGAGCAACATCGCGCCGGCCCCCACGCTGCAAGCCCTGCGGAAATCGCCGCCGCCGATCCGCCTGCGAGTGATCCCGATGCCCACCACGGACCCGGGCGCCACCCTTTCCACCTGGCATGCGGCGGAACAGACGTGGCCATTGCCCGCGGACGGACACACGCGCGTGGCCGGGGTGAAGTGGATGCTCGACGGCACGCCACTGGAGCGCCAGGCGGCGCTGCGCGCGCCCTATGCGGATCGGCACGGTGAAGCCGGCGCGCTCAATTTTTCGGACGACGAGATACGAGCCCCGTTGCGCGAAGCGCTGATGCAACCGCCCGGCGCAAAAAACCAATTGCTGTTTCATACCTGCGGCGATCGCAGCGCCGAACAGGTCCTGCGATTGATGAAGGAACTCGCCCCCGCCGAAGCATGGCGCCTTCGGCGCGTCCGCCTCGAACACGCCGAAGGCTTGTTCGAGGATCTGCTGCCGCTGGCCCGCGAACTTGGCGTGATCGTGGTGGAGAATCCGGGCCATTTCGCGGATCCGCCGGGGCTGTCGCTGGCACGCCTGGGACCGGAACGCGTCCGGCAGTACCAGCCGTTGCGCTCACTCGAAGCAGCCGGCATTCCCATTGCGTTGGGTTCGGACGGCGTGGTCGATCCGTTCCTCAATTTGATGTACGCCACGACCCACCCCAACAATCCCCGCGAAGCCGTCTCGCGCGAAACCGCCGTGATCGCTTACACGCGGGGCTCGGCATACGCCGAGTTCGCCGAGCACGACAAGGGCCGGCTCGCACCCGGCCAATTGGCCGATCTTGCCGTGCTGTCACAGGATATTTTCACGGTGGATACCCGTGCGCTGCCCGACACGACCGGACTCATGACCATCGTGGGCGGCAGGATCGTGCACGATGCGGGGGTACTCGCGATCTCGCCCGCTGTTGGCGTCGATTAGCCGGAAGGATCCGACTTCGCATAACCGGCTTTAATGCTCGTGCCATGACGTCATGGCTGTCCGCGGCCATGTTCAGCCGCCAGCGGACCGCCTCGACGCAGCTTTCATGTCCGCCGTGGCAGATTGCCACAGCCAGGACAACCGGGAGGCACACCATGATTACACTTCATCGCGGCAAGCAGATTCGCAATCGCAAACTGGCCATCGTGCTGGGCGCCGTTCTGCTCGGTGCGATCGGCTTCGCCATGGCAGGCACGGCGTCGGCGGCACAACCCGACCTCGACTGCAAATTGACCTTCTCGCTGAAGGGATGGTCGGCCATCTACAAACACGCCGACGGCGACGGCAGGGTCACCTGCGCAAACGGCCAGTCGATGCCGGTCCACATCCGCGTTCGCGGCGGCGGCCTGACCGCCGGCAAGTGGCGCATCAACGACGGCCAGGGCAAGTTCACCGACGTCTACAAAATCAATGACGTGCTGGGCGACTATGCGGCGGCTTCCGCGGATATCGGCGCGGTGAAGTCCGGCACCGCGCAGGTGCTGAGCAAGGGTACGGTGTCGCTGGCGTTGAGCGGCGTCGGCCAGGGCATCAACCTCGGCATCGCGGGAGCCAAATTCACCATCAGCCGCGAGGGTTCGAGCCATCGCAAGTGACCGAGAGCGGTGAATCGCGACCACGGGACGCGGCGCCGAAGCGTCGCGTCCCGTGGCCAACCGTGCAGGGCCGTCACTGGATCGTCACCGGCGCACGGTTGTCGTCGGATACGCGATCGACCAGCTCGTTGAACGAATCGATGCCGGCCTCGTAGGGAACGCCATCCACCGTCAAGGCAAGGGTACTGTCGCCGTCCTCCACCGGCAGCTTCGCGAGATACAGCGGTGTCTCGTCCTCCTGTTCACCGTTCTTCGCCTTGGCGAACACACCGAGCTCGACCGGGATGTCGAGCTTGGCGCGCGTCTCCTTGCCCTTGCCGTCGGCGTAATACTGGCCCGCGCGCACGTGCAGCGTGACCTCGTATTTGCCGTCGCCAAGTTTCTTGGCCGTCGCCGAAACCATGCGGTTGTCGAACACGGTGATCTTGTCGAAGAAATCGGTGATGAGGTCCTGGTATTGCGGCCCCGCCTGCGCGCGCAGATCCGCGATCAATTCGCGCGTGTCGGTATAGGGCGGCTGCTGGAATTTCACCTTGTCCAGCCACGTGCGCAACGCCGCATTGACCTCGTCCTCGCCAATGTAGTCGGCCAGCGCGTAGAAGATCACCGAAGCCTTGCGGTAGTGGATGTA
>JBQCCP010000062.1:0-31368 GCA_051962095.1 Rhodanobacteraceae bacterium | reverse complement strand
ATGACCACGACCCTTCCCCCGCTCGCCGAGGTGCTCGACCTCATGCCCGATGCGGTGTGCGTCGTCGACCCGGAGGGGCGGCTGCTGTTCGTCAACGCGAGCTTCCAGCGCATCTTCGGCTACGCGCCCGGGGAGGTGCTGGGCAAGCCGATTTTCAGCCTGGTCCACCCGGATGACCGCGAGATGACGGCCGTACAGGCCGAACGGGTGATGGCGGGCGAACTGCAGCGCCACTTCCGCAACCGCTACGTCCACAAGGACGGACATACCGTGGATATCCAATGGTCGGCGCGCTGGTTGCCGGAACACCGCGTGCGGATCGGGGTGGGTCACGAGGTGACCGAACTGCGGCGCGCCGAACGCGAACTCGAGCACCGCGCCAACCATGATCCGCTGACCGGCCTCGTCAACCGGCACCGCCTGCAGGTGGAACTGCAGGCCGCGATCGATCGCGCGGCCGATGAGGGCGGCGGGCTTGCGCTTTTGTATATCGACCTCGATGGCTTCAAGCACGTCAATGATCGCGGCGGCCATGCGGTCGGCGACCGTTTGCTGCGCGAGCTTGCCGGGCGCATGCAGCGGGGCGTCCGGCAAAACGACCTGGTCGCGCGTGTCGGCGGTGACGAGTTCGTGGTGCTGCTGCCCGATTGCCGTGACGTGCAGGCCGCGCGGGAGATTGCCGACAGCTTGCGGGCGCGCCTTGTGGCGCCGTGCCGGCTGACGGAGGGGTTGTTCCAACTGGACGCGAGTATCGGCGTGGCCACGTTTCCCGCCGACGGTGCCGATGCGGAAGCTTTGCTGATGCATGCGGACCGGACGATGTACGCCGCCAAGCATGGCGGTCGCACCCGTGTCGAAAACCTCGTCGTCGAGGAATTGAAATCGGCCGCCGGGGCGGCGTGATTGTCGGAGTTGCCACCGAGCCGGTGGACGAATTCGCAGTGCGCGAAGATAACGATCCCTCACTTCACCGTGCAGAACTGGCACACTTCCTGTTGCGCGTCGCGCAACGGTCGAGCCATTGCGCGATCGCTGCGTAGTCGAGGAGTAGTGCGGGGCAGAAGAAGGACCGACGGCCATGGCAAACGCAAAGACGAAGCGACGGATCGTTTGGGCAGCGCTGGGGGCAATCGGCGCGGCGGTGATCGCCATCATCGCGCTCAATCTGTGGCCCCACGAGCAGCAGTTGCAGCATCGGCTGCAGCACGTCAGCGCGGTCGACAGCGTGCAGTTCCGGCGCGAGATCGGAACGCTGCTGGGTGCCGGCATCACCGAAGGCAACGCCGTGGCCGACTACCAGAACGGCGCGGAGTACTTCCCGGTGATGCTGGCGGCGATTCGCAGTGCGCAGCGCAGCGTCAACATGGAAACCTACATCTACTGGTCCGGCGACGTCGCCAGGGAATTCGCCGACGCCTTGATCGAGCGTGCCCGTGCCGGGGTGAAGGTGCACGTGCTGGCCGACTGGGTCGGATCCTCGAAGATGAAGCGATCACTGGTCGAACGCATGCGCGCCGGCGGCGTCCGCTTCCAGTACTTCCACCCGCTGCATTGGTATTCGCTCGATCGGATCAACAACCGCACGCATCGCAAACTGCTGATCATCGACGGCAAGGTCGCCTTCAATGGTGGCGCCGGCATTGCGGACGCGTGGAAGGGCAACGCCACCCAGCCAGACCAATGGCGCGACATGGAGTTTCGGGTGGAGGGCCCCGTTGTGGCGCAGATGCAGGCGATTTTCGGAGACAACTGGCGGGCCACCACCGGCGAAGTCCTGCTGGGCAATGCCTACTACCCGGACACGCCCCGGGCCGGCAACACCGCGGTGCAGGCATTTGCCAGTTCGCCCGATGGCGGCAGCATCAACATGCAGTTGCTCTACCTGATGGCCATCAATGGCGCGCGGCACAGCATCGATCTGGAGGCCGCGTATTTCATCCCGGACGAGTTGACCCGCACCGCACTCCTCGACGCATTGCATCGTGGCGTGAAGGTGCGCATCGTCGTGCCCGGTGGGCACGTGGACAGCCCGGTCGCGCGCGGTGCCTCGCAGCGGAGCTGGGGTGTGTTTTTGCAGGCCGGGGCGCGTTTTTTCGAGTTCCAGCCGTCGCTGTTCCACAACAAGTTGATGGTGGTGGACAGCTATCTGACGATCGGCGGTTCGGCCAACTTCGATGATCGCTCCTTCAAGCTCAACGACGAATCCAATCTCAATATTCCCGATCGCGCCTTCGCCACCCACATGACCCAGGTGATCGACGCCGACATCAGCCGCTCGCGCGAAGTCACGCTTGCGCAATGGCGCGAACGCCCATGGACAAAACGCGTGGCCGACTGGTTGTCGACACTGGGTTCGTCGCAGCTCTGAAGGTCAGAGTCGACTTTCCAGCGGGCCTTCGGTCTCTTCGAGTGTGATCCAGGTCGGCGCGTGATCGCTGGTGTGTTCCCATCCGCGCACGTCCCGATCCACGCCTGCCGATTGAAGACGCCTTGCCGCGGCGGGACTCAGGAGAATGTGGTCGATCCGCAGGCCGGCATCGCGCGCAAACGCGTTGCGCAAGTACTTCCAGAACGTGTAGATGCGCGCGTCCGGGTGCAGCGCGCGAAGCGTGTCGGTCCAGCCTTGCGCCAGCAAGTCGCGGTATGCCGCACGCACCTCGGGGCGAAACAGCGCGTCGTCCACCCAGCGCTCCGGCGCGTAGACATCCAGTTCTTCGGGAATCACGTTGAAGTCCCCGGCCAGCGCGGCGGGCAAACCGGAATCGAGGAGATCGCGCGCATGGTCCGCAAGGCGCTGGAACCAGCGCAGCTTGTAATCGAATTTCGGACCGGGAGCAGGGTTGCCGTTGGGAAGATAGAGGCAGCCAATGACCACTCCGCCCACTTCCGCTTCGAGGTATCGGCTTTGCACGTCCTCCGGATCGCCGGCCAATACGCGACCGCGTTCCACGGGATCGCAGCCCTTGCCGAGAATCGCGACGCCGTTCCAGCTCTTCTGCCCGTGCCATACCGCACCGTAGCCGGCTTCATGGAGCGCCGCGACGGGAAACTGCTCCTGCGGCGCCTTGAGTTCCTGCAGGCAGACAATGTCCGGCGACTGCTCCTCGAGCCAGCGAAGCAGCAAGGGCAGCCGCGCGCGAATACCGTTGACGTTGTAGGTGGCGATCTTCATGGCTGGATGGAACGCCCGTCGCGAACGCCGATCATGGTCGAGTTTCCGGCAGGACTCGTGACCGCGACGTCACGACGCGAGCGGGCGCGTGCCGCGGCAATCGGGGTACTTCGCGCAGCCCCAGAATGCATCACCGGTGCGGCGATTGCTTTGCCAAGCACAAATGATGCCGAAATCGACGCAGGCGCCGATCTTCGCCGTCGCGTGTCGCTGCGTGAACACAACCCAACACACCGGGCGCCGTATCCGTCGCTGACCGACACGCTGCTTTAGGCTGGAAGGCGTACCGGCCGGAGGTTTGGAATCAGCCGATGAAGCCATTTCGCAGGGATGCGAACAAGCGCAGGCGCACGTCGTTCGGGCGCGGCCGTGCCGCGCGGCGTGCGACCGGAAGCATTGATGACCTTGCAGCCGGTGTCGCGATCGGCGGCGGATGACGCGCGATGGCCAAGCCTTCGCAATCGCGTCTGGTCGTGTACGCCGCGCTCACCGGCAATCTGCTGATCGCCCTGAGCAAGTTCATCGCGGCGGCGCTGTCCGGCAGTTCGGCGATGTGGAGCGAGGGCGTGCACTCCACGGTCGACACCGTCAACGAGGTGCTGTTGCTGCACGGCATGAATCGCGCGGCCGCGCCGCCGGATCGCGCGCATCCATTCGGCCATGGACGCGAGCTGTATTTCTGGAGTTTCGTGGTCGCGGTGCTGGTGCTGGCGTTGGGCGCGGGCGTGTCGTGCATTGAGGGCATCGTGGAGCTGCGCCACCCGACGCCGCACACGGACTTGTGGCTGAACTACATCGTCCTCGCGATCGCGGCGGCGTTCGAGGGTACGTCATGGACGCTCGCGCTGCGCGATTTTCGTGCGCGCAAGGGCAAGCTCGGCTATTTCCAGGCATTCCGGGAGAGCAAGGACCCGACCACGTTCACCGTGTTGCTGGAAGACAGCGCCGCGTTGCTGGGACTGCTGATCGCGTTCATCGGCATCTATGGCGGCAGCGTGCTGCACGCGCCGTGGATGGATGGTGCGGCGGCGATCGGGATCGCGGCGGTGCTGGCGACCGCGGCGCTGTTGCTGGCGCGCGAAAGCAAGGGCCTGTTGCTGGGCGAGCCTGCGCATCCGCGCGTGGGTGAGCGGATACTCGCCATCGCCAAGGCGGATGGCGGCGTGCGCAGCGCCAATGGCGTGCTCACGATGCAGATGGGACCGCATCAGGTGGTCGCGATGCTGAGCGCGGAATTCGAGGACGCCCTGACGGCGCCCGACATCGAGGCCTGCGTCAACCGGATGGAACGCGCCGCGCGCGAGGCCGATCCCTCCATCGTCGCGCTGTTCGTCAAGCCGCAGACCGAGCAAACCTGGCGCGCGCGCCGCAAGGCGCTGGAAGAGGAGGGCAAGGCATCGCTGTCGTGAGGGCGATGGTCATGCCGGCGGTTGCTTACCTCCACCTGATTCGATCATTCGAACGAGCCGGTCCGCACCTCGCCGGCGCGTGCGTAGCGGTTGACCAGCACGCCGCTGGGCGTGGCCCTGGATTGTTCCAGTTGGAATGCCGAGGCTTGCGAGCGGTCGTCGAACAGGCGCTTGCCGCGGCCGAGCAGGATCGGATAGACCAGCAAGAGCAGTTCGTCGACGAGATCGGTGGCCAGCAACTGGTGCACCAGATCGCTGCTGCCCTGGGTGACGAGGTTCGGCCCGTCGCCGCGCTTGAGTTCGCGCACCGCGGCAGTGGCGTCGGTGCCGAGCGGGCGGCTGTTCTGCCAGGCGAGCGTGTCGGGATAGTGCGTCGCGACGTGCTTGGTGGTGCCGTTGAACGAGTCCGCGATGCCGCGGTGCGGCGCACCTTCGGCGACGTGCGGCCAGTACGCGGCGAAGATGTCATAGGTGCGGCGGCCGAGCAGCAGTTCGAACGGACGCTCGAACACACCGCCCATCACTTCGTCGGTATCGTCGGCGAAGGGCCAGACCCAGCCGCCGTGGGCAAAGCCGCCGCTCGTGTCCTCCTGCGGGCCGCCGGGCGCCTGCATCACGCCATCGAGACTGATGAACGCGGGAACGATGAGCTTGCGCATGTTCGATACTCCTGTGCGGGTGGATGTGTCTGCCTGTTTGACGACGATTGGTGGGTGGCAGGATCGACAACGGACGGACCGCAGCCGCACGGTTCGGTTTCGCGAACCGCGTCGATTACGCCCCGCGTCGTTCGTCGAGTCAATGTGTGATGCCATGTGCAACGTTACGACGAGGTGCTGCGGAGATGGATAAAATGAAGCTGTACGGCCGGGCGCCGTCACGCGCCTTGCGCGCGATCTGGGTGTTCAACGAACTCGGCATCGACTACGAGCAGGTGCCGATCGATCCCGACGGCGAAGAGGCGCGATCGCCGGAGTTCCGGGCCCTCAATCCGGCAGGCAAGGTGCCGGTGCTGGTGGACGGCGAATTGGTGCTGACCGAATCGGCGGCGATCCAGCTCTATCTGGCGGAAAAGTATCCGGAACACGGATTGATCCCGAATGACATCGCGGAACGCGCGCAGGTGTATCGCTGGATGTTCTTCCTGGTCACGGAGATCGAGCAGCCGTTGTGGCGGATCGCACGCAACGTGATGATCTATCCGGAGGCGCGGCGCGTGCCGGCAGATATCGCGAACGCGACCCGCGACTGCAAGGACATGCTGGCGGTGCTGGAAAAGCACATGCAGGGCCGCGAGTACCTGGTCGGCGACCGCTTGAGCGTGGCGGACTTGAACGCCGCCTACACGCTCGACTGGGCGGGTTTCGCGGACATGCTTGGCGACGCGCCCGCGCTCCGCGCCTTCGTCAAAAGAATGTACGCGCGGCCGACCGCGCCGCCGACGATCAAGGCTGCGTTCGAGGCTTTGTGAAGGAGCTTCGGCGGGCGTGTGTCACGAATGCCCGTCAGCGCTGGGCGTCGATGCGGGTCCGGACGCGCAGCTCGTTCCCGGTTTCGGCGCCGCATCCGCGGGCCAGCTCGCCGGGGGCAGCGCGACCTTGCCTTCGCCCTGGAACGACGTTGCGGAGTGGCCCAACTGCAATAGATAGGCGCCAGCCGGCCGCTGCCAGCGCTGATCGTGGCTGTCGAAGTTCACCAGCAGGCGCGGATCGGCGGTAATAGTCAGATGCGCGGACTCTCCGGGCTTCAGGCTGATGCGGCACCAGCCGGCGAGGCGCCGCACTTCGCCTGTGCCCGGGAGGGTTACGTAAAGCTGCGGCACGTCGACGCCTTCGCGTGCACCGCGGTTGGTGACGGTGAACGTGGCGACGGCGCGGCCCTGTTCGACGCGCGCCTCGAAATCGCTGTATTCGAAGTGCGTGTAGCTGAGGCCATAGCCGAACGGGAACAGCGGGTCGAGGTGCTGGCGCTGGTACCAGCGGTAACCGACGTCGGCGCCTGTCGTAGTCCACGTCTTGAGCCGGTTGGCCATGCGGCGGCAGGCCGATGGCAGCGAGGCCTGAGCCGGGAATGGTCGGGCGCGGCAGTTGCGATGCGTCGCGCGGCCAGGTCACCGGCAGGCGGCCGCCTGGAGTGACTTCGCCGTACAGCAGTCGCGCGATCGCCTCGCCACCGGCCGCGCCGGGGTACCACGCTTCCAGCGCGGCACCGATTTGGTTCAGCCACGGCATCGCGACGGGGCCATTGGTTTCGAGCACGATGATGGTGTGCGGGTTCGCCTTGGCCACGGCTGCGACCAGCGCGTCCTGGTTGCCGGGCAGCGCGAGGGTCGGCAAGTCGAAACTTTCCGCCGCCCACTGCTCGACGAACACCACCGCGACATCCGACTGCGCAGCGAGTCGCGCGGCGGCCGCGATGTCGTTGCCGTCGGCGAAACTAACTTTTCCGTGCGCGCGTTTTTCGATGGCCGCGAGCGGAGCCGAAGGTTGATGGATCACGGGACCGGGCCAACTCGTGGGCGGCACACCGGGCACCGCATTGCCCTGCGGCGACTGCACCGCCGAGGAACCACCGCCGGTGAGCACGCCCTTGTCAGCGTGGCCGCCGATCACCGCCACGGACTGCGCGACGGACAGCGGCAGCAGCGAGTCCTGGTTGCGCAGCAACACCGCACCGGCTTCCTCGACGCGCTGCGCCACCTTGCGGTCGGCGTCGAAGTCGATGGGCGCCGGCTTGGACGGATGGTCGATCACGCCGGCTGCGAACAGGCTGCGCAGGATGCGCCTCGCCATGTCGTCGATGCGCGACTGCGGCACGTCGCCGGCAGCCACCGCGGCGCGCAGCGGCTTGTCGAAATACACCTCCTTGTCGAAGGACTCGCCGGCCGATTCCTGGTCCAGTCCCGCCAGCGCGGATTTCGCGGCGCTGTGCACGGCGCCCCAGTCCGACATCACGAAGCCCGGGTAATGCCAGTCGCGCTTCAGTACCTGGTCGAGCAGCCATGCGTTCTCGCAGGCGTACACCGCGTTGAGGCGGTTGTAGGAGCACATCACCGCGCCGGGGTGCCCGGTCTCGATCGCGATCTCGAAGGCGAGCAGATCCGATTCGCGGGCGGCCGCACGATCTATGTTTGCGCTCAACGTATTGCGCGCGGTTTCGAGATCGTTGAGCGCGAAGTGCTTGATCGTGGAGACGACGTGCCGGCTCTGGATGCCCGCGATCGCGTTGCCGACGATCGCGCCTGCGAGCAACGGGTCTTCGCCCGCGTATTCGAAATTGCGGCCGCTGCGCGGATCGCGCACCAGGTCCGCGCCGCCGGCCAGCATCACATTGAAGCCGCGGCGATGCGCTTCGCCGCCGATCATCGCGCCGCCTTCGTAGGCCAGCGCCGGATCGAAGCTCGCCGCGGTCGCGAGGCCCGAGGGCAGGGCAGTGGCGCCGACGTCGAGCGGCTTGGCGACGCCGAGGCCCGCATCGCTTTCCTGGATCGCAGGCAAGCCCAATCGCGTGATGGCCGGCGCGTATCCTGCCGAACCCAATGCGCCTGCAGGCCGCGGATGGCGGTCGCCGTATTCGGTACGAATGAGCTGGAATTTTTCGTCCTGCGTCATCGCCTTCAGCGCCAGCTCGGCGCGCTGGTCGGGCGAGAGGCGGGGATTCATCCATGGGCGCGCGGCATCATGGCCTTGCGGCGTTGCCGCGATCGCGACGGAGACGAAGCAGGCAAGCGAGGCGAATGAAGGTCGCAAGGCCGTAGTCACAGCAGGACGGAGCTTCAGGGAAACAGGGACTGACCCCAGGATGCAAGTATCCGATCAAAGCCGGCCGTGATTCCGACGGTGGCCAAAGTATCGTACGTCAGGTGCAGGGCGATGCCGCACCACAGCCGATAGCCGGACAGGATGTATCGAAGGTAGCAACGACCCCGGTGCAGTCCGCAGCCGTCAGTCGGCAATCGACGGTTCGGCGAGGCCGGACAACATCGTTCCGATGCTGCGCTTCAACGATCCACGCCCTTCGCGACTGCGGGCTCGATCACCCAGCCGAACAGCGCGCCGTCGGATCGAACCAGGCGATCGAGCGTGAACGGCCTGCCCCACAGGCGTTTCGCGGAGGCGGCGAGGGCGCGCGCGCGAGGAGCATCCAGCGCCGCGCGGCACATCGCGTCGAGGCGGCCGTGGTGGGCCTTGATGGCCGCGGCCATTTCGGCGATCTTGTCGAGTACCGGCCCGGCCCCGATCTGCGGCTGGTGCTGGATCGCGTGCACCAGCACGCTCCCGGTATTGCGATACATCCTGAGATCTTCCGCGGTTGCTTCGGCATCGCGCAGCGACTGCAGCGCAATGAGGAATTTGTTTCTCGCGTCGTCGGTGCCGGCCGCCGATTGATCGACGCCGATCGCCCGCGCGAGTGTTTCGGCGGTTTCGAACACGCCGGTCTGCACCAGCCGTTCCGTGTCGGCGAGTTGGCGGATCGCCTCTTGCACGACGATGCTGCCCGCCGCATGCGTGACGAACCGGACGCTGGCGGAAGGCCGGCTTACCCGCCTCAACTCGGCCAGCGTCCGTTCGAGATCGGTATACTCGATCGCGTACTGCCCGACGATGACGTCGAACGAAGCATCGGGAAACGGCAGGTGTTCCGCCGGAGTGCGTGGCGAGTAGCGGATCATGTCCGTGCCCGGACCCGCTCCCGTCGGGTGGAGGTCGGCCGCGTCCACGGCGTCGATGCTCACGCGGATATTGCGGGCACTCGCCACCTCGGCGGCGAGGCGGGCGATCGCGCCGTTTCCCGAACAGACATCCAGGATGCGCGCTCCGCCGGACAGGCCGCCGAAGAAGCGCCGCCAGCCGTCGGCGATCACCGGTTGATAGGTCACGCCGCCTTCGCCGCCGCACGAAGCCAGCCGTCCGTCGCGCCAGTATTGGTCCCAGGCGAAAGTCGAATCAGAGGGCGACGGTGCACTCAACGTTCGTTCCATCCTCGACGAGTCGAGTTCCCGGTTCTCAGTGCTGCACCGGCGCGCCGGGCCCGATGTACTTCCCGAGGAAAGCCTGCATCCGTGTCAGGAAATCGGCGCGGTCGGCCTCGGTGTAGAAGCCGTGGCCTTCCTTGGGCACGGCCATCCATTCGCAGGTCTTGTGCGCGGCTTCGAGCGCATCGCGCATTGCCTCGGCCTGGGCGAACGGCGCACGCTTGTCTTCCTTGCCGTGGGCGAGGAACACCGGGACGTCGATCTTGTCGGCCAGCTTGTCGGGCGAGTTGGCGTCGAGTTCGGCATCGTTCCTGCCGATCACGGTGGAGAGATAACTGCGGCCGGTTTCGCTGAATCGGATGTCGCCCTTGTTGTACATCATCTTCAGGTCGTAAATGCCCGCGTAGCCGATCGCGCACTTGAACAGGTGCGGTGCGCGGATCACCGACATCAGGGCCGAATAACCGCCGAAGCTTCCGCCGTATACGCAAATGCGGCTGGGGTCGGCGTAGTGTTCATTGATCGCCCATTTTACGCCGTCGATCAGATCCTGCTGGATGCGGGTGCCCCATTTCAGGTAGCCCGAATGTTCGAAAGCGGGACCGCGCCCGGAGGACCCGCGGTAGTTCACTTGCAGGACAAGATAGCCGCGGTTGGCGAGGAACTGCGCGTCGTCATCGTAGAACCAGGTGTCCTGCACGCCATGTGGACCACCGTGCGGCACCAGCACCATCGGCAGGTTCGCCAAATCGCGGTGCAGCGGGATCGTCAGGAAGCCGCCGAGTTCCACGCCGTCGCTGGCGGTGAAGCGGATCGGACGCCGTTCGGCCAGCTCGGCGGGTTTGATCCACTGCTCGACCGCAAGCAGTTTGGTGGCGTTGCGCGTCTTGGTGTCGAAAAGATAGTAGGCGCCGGGATCGCGATCGCTGGAGACGAAGAACAGCAGCTTGCTGCCGTCTTCGCTGAAGTTGATGAAGTCGACGAACTCGCCGGGAAAGCTTTTCGCCAGCGCCTGGTAGAGCTGCGCGGCGGGCAGGCTCGGGTCGATGAAGATCGGTTTCGGGATGCCGCTTTCCGTGATGCCCGCGAATGGCTGGCGCGGCGGCGCCGTCCATTGCAGGTCGTCGATGTTGGCGAAACCGTCCTGCGCGAGGATCTTGCGACCGCTGCCGTTCTGGGTTTCCTCGATCAGCGCCAGCGGCCCGCCGTCCTTGCTCCACCACGCGTAGATGTCCTGGCCATCGGGCGCGTAGTCGAACGGCTCAAAATGCTGGCCGACCTGCTGCGCATCGAGCGGCTTCCATTGGCCGTCGGCACGCCGGTAAGCCACGAACTCGAAGTCGGAGTTGTCGCCGAACGCGAATGCGGCCTTGCCTGCGGGATCGATCAGGAAGTTCATGTTGGCGACGTCCATGTCCGCGATCAGGTCGCGCGTGTCGTGTTGCGCGTTGACGTTGTAGACCAGGCTGCGGTTCTCGTGGCCCCAGGGCTGTTCGCCGAGATAGAAGCTGCCATCGGCCTTCGGCGGCAGGCCCACGATGGAACCGAAACCCTCGTCCTCCTGGCCCGCCGCCGCGTGACGACTGATCGGCTTGTAGCCGTACAGGTAATGCTGGCGCGTGCCGTCGACGTTGGAGGCGATGACTTCGCCGGTCGCGAGCGGCTTGTCCAGCGAACCGAACACCTTGCCGAGTTCCACCACCAGCCAGTCGGGGCTGACCCATACCGTGTTCACGGGCACTTCGTAGATGGGCAGGCGAAGCAGGCTGACCACCTTCATGTCCGACAGGCGATAGATCGCGAGCCCGTGCATGTCGCCGGACGGGCTGTCGGTGCGCACGGAGAGATATTTGCCGTCGGGTGACAGCCGCGGACTGCTCACCAGCGAACGGCTGGCGAAAGCGCTAACCGGAAGCAGCGCTCCGGGCGCGGCGCCGGCAGAAGCGGGTGTGGCGGGATCGGAAGGGGCTGCCATCGCGCTGCCCGTGCAGGCCCACGCGATCAGCGCCACGGCGGCAAGTGTGCGAGCGGACATTCGGCCATTCCCCAATGGCTCCCCCGCGCCAAGCATAGCCCAGACGCCGCGATGCGGCACGAGTTGGCATGTCCGACCGAAGGAGGCTGCTAGTTGCGTGCGAACAACCCGCGAACCCGGCGCGCGACCTTGCCGGCGCGATGGCGCATCCGCGCATTGAGGCTGCCGAGGTCCATGTCGTCCACGGTGACGCGGGCATGGCCGTCCTTCCACAGCACGCGGTAATCGGCGAGCACCGCATCGATTTCCGCGTCGGTGTAGAACTTCGGCAGGACCAGCACGCCGCGTTCGTTCCACTCCGCGATGGCATCGTTCGTTGGCTGTCCGTCCATGCTTTCACCCGTGATGGCAGACGCTGCGCGCAACCGGAACGAAAAATAGCAGACGGCGCGCCATGATGCAGGGCGGGTGCCAACCCGCCTCGGTGGAATGCTGCCATGATGGCGGGATCCGCTGCGCTCCTCCCGCCCTACGCTGGTTGCGGTGTCTCAGCCTGCGCCACGTATTTCGCGTCGCCCCAGCCGGTCGCGATCATGCGGCGCATCGAACGTCAGGACCGGGCCGATCGAAATGATGCCGTGCGGGTTGATGGTCTTGTGGCTGCGGAAGTAGTGATTGCGGATATGGTCCATCCACACCGTGCCGGCCACGCCGGGCATCTGGTAAATGTCGCGCAGCAGGCCTTCGAGGTTCGGGTAGTCGGCGATGCGCTTGCGGTCGCACTTGAAGTGCGTGGTGTACACCGCGTCGAAACGCACCAGCGTGGTCCACAGGCGCAGGTCGGCTTCGGTGAGCGTGTTGCCGATCAGATAGCGGTGTTGCGAGAGGCGCTGCTCCAGTGATTCCAGCGTTTCGAACAGCGCCGCGACCGCCTCGTCGTAGGCATCCTGGCTGGTCGCGAAGCCGGCCTTGTACACGCCGTTGTTGACGTTGTCGTACACCGTCGCGTTGATGGCGTCGATCTCCCTGCGCAGGTCATCGGGACAATAATCGCCCGGGCGCGCACCAATGCCGTCGAACGCATGGCCCAGCATGCGGATGATTTCGGACGACTCGTTGTTGACGATGGTCTCTCGCTCCTTGTCCCACAGAGTCGGCACCGTGACGCGGCCGCTGTAGTGCGGATCGGCCTTCAGGTAAAGCTGGTACAGCTTGTCGAGGCCGTACAGCCGGTCACCGGTCGCGCCTTCGAAATCGGTGCGGAATTCCCAACCGTTTTCGAGCACCAACGGGTGCACCACCGAGACGTCGATGTATTTTTCCAGACCCTTCCACGCGCGCATTACCAGGGTGCGATGCGCCCAAGGGCAGGCGTAGGACACGTACAGGTGGTAGCGCCCGCTTTCGGCCTTGAAGCCGGCTTGTCCGGACGGACCGGCGCTGGCATCGGGGGTGATCCAGTTGCGGAACTGGCTGGCCGAGCGCTGGAAGCGCCCGCCGGTGCTTGCGGTGTCGTACCAGCGATCCTGCCACGTGCCATCTACCAACAATCCCATGATCGCGGTTCCTTTGAGGCGGAATGAAGCTCCAGGCAGAACGACATTGGAGCACGCGCTTGCCCGTGGCGCATGCCTCGGACGTGCAGTGCAAGCATGCGCGCCACAGCGCGCGCAATGCAACGGTCGAAGGACAGACTTGCCTGGGGCGCATGCCGGCGTACAGGCGCAGATTACGCGGCGTAGCATCGGCGGCCAGCCGTTGCAGCGCGTCTTTTGGAAGCGACCTTTCCCGATCCAGCTAGATGCGTTCGCGCAGCCATGCTTGCGCGGCATCGCCATCCATGGGCCTCGCGAAAAAATAGCCCTGCGCCTGATCGCACTGGAGTTCGGCCAGTGCGCGCGCTTGCGCTTCGTTCTCGACGCCTTCGGCCACCGTGGCGAGTTGCAGCTGCTTCCCGAGCCCGACGGTGGTGGCGACGATTTTGCGCGCTTCGTCGGACGAGTGCAGCCCCCAAACGAACGATCGGTCTATCTTGATTTCGGAAAACGGCAATTGAGCCAGTTGCACGAGCGACGAATAGCCGGTGCCGAAATCATCGATGCTGAGCTGGAATCCCTTCAGCCGGACGCGGGTGAGGATGTCGAGCAGTTCGGCGGTGCGCTGCGGTGCGGTCGTTTCCGTCAACTCGAGGATGACGCGCGCCGGATCCACCTTGAACCGGGTGCATCGCTCCTGGAGCACGTCGGCGAAGTCCACGTCGGTGAGGTTGGACGCGGAAATGTTGATCGCGAGCTGCAGCGTGTTGCCGGCCGCTACCCCGGCGAACCATTCCAGGGCGGCTTCGACCACGCGGATCGTCAGCAGGTCCATGTTGCCGGACTCTTCGATCAGCGGCAGGAAGCGGTCGGGCGGCAACAGTCCGAATTCCGGGTGCTGCCAGCGCACCAGTGCTTCCGCCCCGGCAGCCCGGCCGCTGGCGAGATGGACCTTTGGCTGGTAGTGCAGCACGAACTGCTGTTCGCGCAGGGCCGGCCCGATGTCGTCCAGCAGGGCTTCGCGATCCGTCGCCGCGATCGGCTCGGGACGCGCGCGATCATGTGCGTGTGCATCCAGCAGTGTGCGCAACTCCGCCGACTTGAACGGCTTGGGAAGCACGCCGATGATGCGCAGGCCACGTTCGATGCCCACCCGCTGCGCGGATTCCAGCACCTTGCTGCCCATGCCGCTCATCATGATGATGCTGGCGTCGCACTCACCCGCCGCAAGGTTGCGCAGCACCTCCACGCCATCCATGCCGGGCATCAGCAGGTCGATGATGATGTGGCTGGGTCGGAAGCTTGCAACATCACCGAAGAACGCCTCGGCCGATTCCGACATCTGCACGGCGAATCCGTGGCGCTTGGCGGCGAACGCCACGGTCTGCGCCACTGCGCGTTCGTCATCGAGGATCAGCAGTCGTCGCGGTCCTTGTTGTTCCGTCAAGTGCCACCATCCCTTGGGCGACTCGCGTCCAGCACCGCACGAATCTTGGCGGCGAGTTCGGGTTTCCTGTATGGCTTGTGCAGCAGGTTGATGCCCGCATCCACGCGACCGTGGTGGATGATCGCATTCTCGGTATAACCCGATGTATACAGCACGGGCAGACCGGGCCGCAGTATGTGCGCGGCTTCGGCCAGCTTGGGTCCGGTCAGGCCACCGGGCATGATCACGTCGGTGAAAAGAAGGTCGCAGGGCACCTCGTTGCGCAGCAGTTCCAGCGCCTCGGGCCCGTTGCTTGCCACGACCACGCCGTAGCCGAGGCTTTCCAGCAACTGCACGGCGTGCGCGCGCACCAGGTCGTCGTCTTCCACCAGCAGGATGCGCTCGCCGTGGCCTGCAACTTCGCCCGGCTCCGCCCGTGTGGCCGGCTCGTTGTGGCCCCTGGCCTGGCGCAAGTAGAACGTGACTACCGTGCCATGGCCCAGCTCGGAATAGATCGCCACGTGCCCGCCGGATTGCTTGACGAAACCATACACCATGCTCAGGCCGAGGCCGGTGCCTTGGCCGCGCGCCTTGGTGGTGAAAAACGGTTCAAACGCGCGCGCCGCGTCCTCGGCGCTCATGCCGGCTCCGGTGTCGGAGATCGCGATCCGCACGTAGTCACCGGGCACCACGTCCACACGCTGCTCGACGTAGTTCTCGTCCAGGACCACGTTCTCGGTTTCGATCATCAGCTTGCCGCCCTCGCGCATTGCATCCCGCGCGTTGATGCACAGGTTCAGTACCGCCGATTCGAATTGCGTCGGGTCCACCGACACCTTGGCGACGTTGGGCGCGTGGTTCACCGCAAGCTCGATGTTTTCGCCGAGGGTGCGCCGCAGCAGGTTGCGCATGCCGTCGATCAACTCGTCCGGCCGGACTGTCCTGGGTTCCAGCGCCTGACGGCGCGCGAAGGCCAGAAGGTGACGGGTCAGTTCCGCGCCGCGTTCGCCGGCGGTGCGGATCATGTCCACCAGCGGCAGCACGTCGGTCCGGTTCTGGAGCTCCTCGCCCAGGGTATCGGCATTGCCGACGATGACCGTCAGGAGGTTGTTGAAGTCGTGCGCGATGCCGCCGGTGAGTTGCCCGATGGCCTCGAGTTTCTGGGACTGGGCAAGGCGGCGCTCCAGTTCGACCCGCTCGCTGACGTTGGTGTGGATCTTCAGGACGCCAGCCGGGTTGCCGCCATCGTCGCGCAGCAGGGTCCAGTGGCCGTCGACGGTGATCGTCTTTCCGTCCGCCGCGGTTTGGTGCAGGCGACCGGACCATTCGCCCTTTTCGAACACCTCCGCGTCGGCGGCTTCGAACGCGATCGGATCGTCGTAGACCACGATGTCTTCCACACGCTTTCCGAGCGCCTGCTCGCGCGGGATGCCGTAGATGGTTTCGGCAGCGCGGTTCCAGAAGCGGATGCGGCGATCGAGCCCGCGCACCAGGATTGCGTCCTTGGCCCGGTCGAGCAGCGTTGCTTGCTCGCGCAGCGTGTCCTCGCGCTGCTTTCGATCCGACAGGTCGGTGATCGCGCCCACCACGCGGACCGCGCGCCCGGCGCTGTTGCGAATTATGAAGCCGCGGGCGTACACGAACGCGTAAGTGCCGTCGTGCCGCCTGAAGCGGTATTCGCAGGCCCATTGGTCCGCGCCGGAATCGACGGCCTCGCGCACGTGGCGGACGACCTCTTCGCGATCATCGGGGTGGGCGCGGCCTTGCGCCCATTCGACGGTGTGCTCGACTTCTTCGGGAGGAATCCCGAACAGCCGCTGCAAGCCTCCATTCCACCAGACGGTGTTTTCTTCGACGTTGCGGTCCCACACCGCGTCTTCGGTGGCACGCGTCACGTAGTCGAAGCGTTCATGGCTGAGGCGCAATGCCGTCTCGGTACGAACCCGCTCGGTCACGTCATTGGCGAGTACCAGGCGCGCGGCCACGTCGCGGAACACGATGTCATCGGAGGAGATCTCGACATCGATGACCGTCCCGTCTTTCTTGATGTGCCGCCAGAACCCGAACTCGCGGTGGCCCGATGGTTCGGTGGATCGCACTTCGGCAAGCCGCGCATTTTCATCCGGCGGACGAATATCGGAGATGGTCATCGCGAGGAATTCCTCCTCGCTGTAGCCGTATTGCTTGCACGCCTGTGCGTTTACGGCGAGGAACCGGCCGCTGGAAATCTCGAAAACCCACATAGGCAGCGGGTTGGCGACGAACAGCGTTTCGTAGTATTCGCTGCTGTTGTCACGCGCGTTATCCTGAGCGGCCATCTGCTCCCCTTGTCTGATGGGGCCCTCTTTCCGTCCCCAGCGTGTGCGCCCGGGTCCTGTATACCTCAAGCCGGTCTGCGACGCCACGACTTGGCGCACGGATGGATGAGGGCGGGTCCACGCCCGGGCAGGATATGCGTGCCGCAATGACGGCGAAGGCCTGCCCGGCGTTGTGGCGTGACGCGCGGACCTGACCCGCTTGGCGCCGCTGCTTTCACGCGCCCGTGTGCTTGGCGTCCATGTCGATCGTCGCGTGCGACGGCGCTCCCTGCGCCTGCAATCGCTTAGCGACCTGTTCGGCCTCACGCATCGCGCGCAACACGTTGCGGCCGGCGAGGGCGGCGAGTTCGTCATCGGTCCAGCCGCGGCGCGCGAGTTCCTCGAACAGCGCGGGGTATTTGTCCGCGCTTTCCAGTCCAACCGGCGTCGATTCGATGCCATCGAAATCGCTGCCGATGCCCACGCTTTCGACGCCCGCGATCTTGCGGATGTGGTCGACATGGTCGGCGACCTGCGCGATCGTGGCCTTCGGCTGCGGGTGCGCCTTCTCCCACTTGTCCATCGCGGCCTTGGCGCGATCCGGCTGGCCGACGTACAACGCGTCGAATTTTGCGGAGGCGCCGGCGCGCTCGGCGTTCCACGTCGCGACGGCTTGCGAGACGAAGGCCGGGTAGAAGTTCACCATCACCACGCCGTGGTTCTGCCTGACCAGGCGCAGCACGTCGTCGGGCACGTCGCGCGGATGATTGTCCAGCGCACGCGCGCTGGAGTGCGAGAAGATCACCGGCGCTTGTGTCGTTTCGAGCGCGGCCTTCATGGTGTCGGGCGAGACGTGCGAGAGATCCACCAGCATGCCCAGCCGATTCATTTCGTGCACGACCGCGCGGCCGAACGCAGTCAGTCCGTGGTGCGCGGGATTGTCGGTGGCCGAATCCGCCCAGTCGGTGTTCTTGCCGTGGGTGAGCGTCATGTAGCGCACGCCCAGCGCGTAGTAGTCGCGCAACACGGGCAGTGAGTTGTTGATCTGGTGGCCGCCTTCGACGCCGATCAGGCTGGCGATGCGCCCGGACTTCTCGATGCGCTCGATGTCGTCGGCGGTGGACGCCATCTCGAAGTCCTGCGGATACCTGGCGACCATCGTGCGGACGACGTCGATCTGTTCCAGGGTCATCTGCACCGCTTCCGGGCCGGTGACCGAGGCCGGAATCCACACCGACCAGAACTGCGCGCCGAGATGGCCCTTGCGGGCGCGCGGAATGTCGGTCATCAGGTGGACGTCGTCGTTGCCGGTCTTGCTGCGCAAGTTGGAAGTGTCGGCGGCGAGATCGATGTTGCCCGCGTTGCCGAACTGGCTGCGGATTTCCCACGGCAGGTCGTTGTGGCCGTCGATCACCGGTGTTTCGGTGAGCACGCGCTCGACCCGCGCGGACAGGTTCTTGTCCTTCGATTGCGGTGCGGCGAAAGCCAGGCAGGGCAATACGGCGAGCAGGCAGACAATGAGGCGAAGGTGCTTGGTCATGGCGTCCCCGGTGAGGTCATGAAGAAGGTTGGTCGGGCGCCGCACGATGCCCGGCGCGCCGCTCGTGACCGGAGCCTATCATCGTTTGCGTGCCGGTCCGACTCAGAAAAACGTCGGCATCGTTTCCAGCACTTGCAGGTCATCGTCGACCAACAGCACCTGACGCCATTTGTCGAACGTGAGGCACGGGTGCGAGGCGCCGAACGAGACGATATCGCCGATGCGAAGATCGAGATCATCGGGGATCACCATCATCGCGTGCTGGTCCATCACCTTGCGGACGCTGCAGCCGGCCAGCGGGCGCGTGGACTCGCCGGCACGGTGCCGTTGCAGCGGGATCGGCAGGTCGGGATCGACGGAGATGTCGCGCTTGCCCAAGGCCACGACGGCGAGGCCGGGCTCGGGCAGCGACTGCACGTGCGCGAACACCGCCAGCGCCGGTTCCAGTTCGCCCTCGAGTTCCGGATGGCGCGCCTTCACCTCGGCCATCGCATCGCGATACGAGCGGTGGTCGTGCACGACATAGCAGCCCGGCCGCAGCACCGGCGTGCATTGGTGGCGCAGATCCGAGCGGTCGAACGCATCGGCGATCACGTCGAACCATTGCGAGCCGGACGCGGTGATGATGGGCGAGCGCTCCGCGAAGGCGCCCGCCGCACGGAGGCTGCGCACCGTTTCCACGAGCCGCTGGCCGTAGCCGCGGATCCTTTCGAGGGCGTGTTCACCGCCGATCAGGCCTTCGTATCCCTCGATGCCGCAGAGTACGAGGGCCGGCGCGGCGGCGATCGCGTCGACGAGCGCTTTCAGTTCGGTATCGGTGCGCACGCCGCAGCGGCCGCCCGGCACGCCGAGTTCGACCAGCACCTGCAAGGTCAGGCCGCGCGCGGCGAAGAAATGATCCAGCGCTTCGACGTTGGCCACGCTGTCGACCAGGCAACAGTAATCCGCACCGCGCTCGATCAGACCGGCGACGATCGCCATGTTGGGCGCACCAACCAACTGGTTGGCCATCAGCAGGCGTGGCACGCCATGTTCGAAGGCGATTGCGCACTGGACGGCGGTGGCCAGCGTGATGCCCCACGCGCCGGCGTCGAGCTGGCGGCGGAACAGCGCGGGCGTCATGGTGGTCTTGCCGTGCGGCGCGAGTTTCGCGCCGTGGTCGTCGGCGAAACGTTGCATCCAGGTGATGTTGTGCGCGAGCGCCGGCTCGAAGATCACCGCCGCGGGCAGGCTCACGTCTTCGAGCAGCGAGTCGCCCGCGATGGGCTGGCCTTTTTCCGGACGAAGCATGGGCGGGATCATGGGCGCGGGATGGGCGAGGGTGGCATCGACGCCGTCCAACGACGCCGAAGCCTCTCACTCGCGGCAGTCGATGCAGCCATTCCCCGATGCTACCGCGGGCGAGGCACCGGGTCACATCGACGTCGGCCGGCCATTGCGGCCCCGCAAAAAAAACGCGGCGCCGAAGCGCCGCGCGTGCCCCTTCCTCGCGTAACCGCAGCGTCAGACGTTCTGCAAGGCCCGCTTGCGCGCTTCCGCTGCACGACGCCGCGCCAACAGGGCGAACGCCGCCACCCCGAACAGCCACAGGAACTCCGGCTCCGGCACGGAGACGCTGGCGAAGGGCGGGAACGCCAGCACGTCGTAACCGCCGCCGGCATTTGGCTGGATGACTTTCATCCCGTAGGTGAGTCCGCTCACGAAGGGCGGAAAGACCCCGGCGTTCGGGTCGACGACCCCGAAGCTCCACAGGTCCAGGAAATTGCCGTTGTCCAGCGTGAACATCACGCCCAGCAGGTCGAACATGCCGCCGGAAAACGGGAATACGAAACCCAATCCGTCGATGTAGCAAATCTGGGGCGAACCGTTCGGGTAGAACAGGTTGTCGTAACTCACCCCGTCGTGATCGCCGTAGCCCGGAATCGAAAGGAGGCTGTAGCTGCCGGGAATCAGGGTTTCGCCCGGAGGCGGCGGGATCGGATTGGGCGCCAGCACGCCCGTGATGGTCGCGCCGCCAAAGGTGCCGGTTGCGTTGGTGATCGCGAGCGGTGCATGGCTGGCATCGATCAAGTCACTGGAATCGGCCGCACCCAGCGTCAGGTCGGCGTATCCGCTGCCGGGTGCGCCGCTGAAGTGGATGCGGACGACGCTGGCGCTGGCGCTGGATCCGATGGCCACCAGGGCCAACACCGCGCAGGCCGTCATGAGTCGGATTGCAATGGGAATTCGCGATTTCGCATTCATCGTTTCAACCTCCCCGGGAAACGTGGAAAATCAACAGCGCGTGCCTTGCGGCACCGTGCAAAAGCAATTGATGTGCCATGCAATGGTTTCATTCGGCATTGCGCTGAATCGATTACATCCGGGCGATTTTCACGGCGATTTTTGTAAAGGATCCCTACGCCTTCACCGGCTGCGGGGCGAGTGCCCGGCGCGCAAACACGCCGCACGCCAGCGGTTGGCGCGAATGCCGGTTGTGTAAGGAAACCCAACGCTGCGGCGCGCGCGGGTTTGCGGCGCTGCCGAGCGCCTCGCGGGGCGCTTGTCGATGGGACGATCCGCAGTCGGCCAGCGCGGGGAGGGAATCGGCACGAACGCTGTGCAGCACGCGACGCGTATGCGCGCGTGCTGCACATGCCGCGAATCAGCCGGCTCGCTGCATCCGCTTGCGTGTTTCTGCGGCGCGACGCCAGGCGAAAAGGCCGAGCAGGCCCGCACCGAACAGCCACAGGAACTTCGGTTCCGGCACGGCCGCCACGGCGAATGGATCGCCGGGCATGACGCTGTAGCCGCCGGTGGGAAGCAACTGGATGACTGCCATCCCGTAGGTGAGCCCACCGGAACCTGGACCCAAGGCGCCCGGGGGAACCACTCCGAAGCTCCACAGGTCCACGAATCCGCCGTTGCTGAGCGAAAACATCACGCCATAGACATCGAGGAAACCACCGTAAAACGGGTAGTCCCAGCAGGTCGGCGGCGAGCCATCGGCGTAAAAGAGGTCATCGTACGTGATGACACCGTTGTCCTGGGCCGAGGTGCCGGCCGCGGCAAGCTGGCTGAAGCTCGCCGGGAAAGGGATGTCGCCGGGTTGCCAGCTTCCGCCGGGGCGCATGTCGAAAGGTATCGCGAAATTGCGCGCCAGCACGCCCGTGATCGAGACGTTGCCGAAGGCCGTGTTCGAGAAAGTGCCGCTGGCGCCCATGACCAGTTGAGCACCGGCCGGATCACCCGGGGTGGGATCGGTCCCGACATTGAGCGAAGCGTGTCCGCTGCCGCTTGCACCATTGAAACTGATCTCGACCGGGTTGGCCTGTGCGCCGGGCGTGAACGCCAGCATCGCCAACGCCACCACGGCCATCCATGATGCGTATTTCGCGAATACCTTCTTCTCCGAATTCATGACTCGCACCTCTCCTGAGCTTTCGAGCATCGCAGACTGCTCGTTGGATCCTCCCCGGACGCGGTGGAAAAAGCATTCAGCGTGCCAGTCGACCAACTTGTTGAATTTGTTTCATGCAGTGCAAGATCGATCTCGTGAAAGAGGAATTTTTGTAAAGGATCCCGGCGACCCGTGTCGTATGGATCGAGCTTGCAAGGCCCGCGAATCGGCCGGAAATCCGGGGTCCCGTAATTCCACGGTTTGTGTAAGGAAACCCGGCACCGCGAGCAGTTCCAGTCTTCCGATGCGCAGCACCAGGCCACGCGGCGCGGCGTAGGATGGTGGGGTCGTGAATGCTTTCGATGAATCCGCTGCTCGTGATCGCGCCACGCGTCGCGCGACGGGCCGCCGGCCGCAACTGTCGGGCTTGAAGGTGATCCCGCCGCAGGCGCGGCGGATGCTGCGCCGGCAGGTGCTGGCGGTGTTGAGCCACGACGGCCCGTCACCCGACTACGACGCGCCGAAGGGCGATCCGGGGTTGTTCGGTCCCGACAGCGTGACCTGGAAAATCCACGCCGATTTTCCGTCGATGATGGCGGGCGGTCTCGCCGCGCTGATGCTTCAGGCCTTGCATCCACTGGCGCTGGCCGGTGTGTGGGACCACTCGAGCTTTCGCGAAGACACGCTGGGCCGGCTTCGCAACACCATCGCGTTCGTCGGTCGCACGACCTATGCGCCGAGTACTCCGGCGGAACAGGCGATCGAGCGCGTGCGTGCGATCCATCGCGAAGTGCATGGCCGCGCGGCGGACGGCCAGCCCTACAGCGCCGAGAATCCGCATCTGCTGACCTGGGTGCATTGCGCGGGCGCCTGGTGTTTTCTGCACGCGTACCAGATGTATTGCCATGCGCCGGTGCCGCGGTCGATGCAGGACCGTTACCTCGAGGAGATGGCGCGCACCGCCGAGGCGCTGGGTGCCCGCGCGGTGCCGAAATCGCGCACGGAGCTGGATGCGTTCTTTCGCGACGTGCGCGGCGAACTCGTGTTTGACACGCGCACGCGCGAAGTCCTGCGCGTGCTGCAGGCCGTGCGCCTGCCGCTTCCGTTTGCAGGCGTCAGCAGGAGGCTGTTCTTCGGTGCGGGCGCGGCGGTCTTGCCGGGTTGGGCGTTGGCGCTGGTCGGCCGATCGTCGATGGCGCGCCAGCGCGATCGCGCCGCCGCGGCCTCGCTGAAGCTGATCGCGCCCAGCATCCGCGACGCGATGGCCGAAGGCGGACTGGCGTGGCGCGCGTGCCGGCGCACCGGTGCGGATTACGAAGCGCTGTTTCGGTGGCCTGCAGGTTGAAGCGGACCTGATCGGATTCGCGACGACGCGCGTTTGCGGTTGAAACGCGCGTAGGCATTTACCTACACGGCCATCGGACGTAGCGCACAACTACGGGGATGTTCGCCGATTCCGCCTCTGTTCGCGCCTGCCGACAATCCGGGCTGGTGACGGCGGAGTGGAACGATGCATTCGATGATGCGATGGATCGTGCTGGCATTCCTGGCGTGGACAGCGGCATGGCCGGCGGCGGCGCCGGCCGCGCCGCCGCCACCGGTCGAATTGGTGGACGTGTATCACGGCGGTGTCGACCTTTCCCGCTACTGGGTCAGCGAAAAGTTCGACGGCGTGCGCGGCTACTGGGACGGCCATCAGTTGTTGACGCGCGGCGGCACGATCGTGCACGTGCCGGCGTGGTTCACCAGGAATTGGCCGAAGACGCCGATGGATGGCGAGTTGTGGGCCGGTTACGGGCGGTTCGCGCGGGCCTCCGCGATCGTTCGCACCGCGGAAGCGGACGATCCGGCCTGGCGCGAAATCAGCGATCGGGTTTTCGACCTGCCCGCGCACGGCGGTGACTTCGATGTGCGGGTGCCCGCGATCCGCGCGGTCGTGGCCGCGATCGGCGATCCGTGGGTCGTGGCCGTGCGCCAGTTCCACGTGCATGATGCCGCCGCGCTGCACACAGCGTTGCAGCGCGTGCTCGACAAGGGTGGCGAAGGCCTGGTCCTGCACCGCGGCGACGTGCCGTATCGGGCCGGGCGCGGGTTCGGGCTGCTCAAGGTGAAGCCATACGAAGACGCCGAGGCGAAGGTGGTCGCGATCCGCCCCGGCGGGGGCCGGCTCAAAGGGTTGATGGGCGCGATCGAGGTGCGCACGCCGGATGGACGCCGCTTCGCGATCGGGTCGGGATTTTCCGACGCGCAGCGCGCGCATCCGCCGGCGATCGGTTCCTGGGTCACTTACCGGTTCAACGGATTGACGAAAAGTGGCCTGCCGAGATTCGTACGTTTCTTGCGCATGCGGCCGGGCGGTCCGCTTCCGGAAGCCGGCAAGCCCTGAACGCGAGGCTCCCGGCGGCAGCGCTGCGTGTCACGCGTCGTGCGCGCGCGCCCATTGCACGATCCCGGATGCGTTCATCGCACCGGCCTGGCGTGCGACTTCGCGCCCGCCGCGGAACAGCGCCAGGGTGGGAATGCTGCGGATGTTGTAGCGCGCGCCCAGGCTCCGCTCGGCGTCGGTATCGACCTTGAGCAGACGCACGCGCGGTTCGAGTTGCGGCGCAGCCTGCACGTAGTGCGGCGCCATCATCTTGCACGGCCCGCACCAGGGCGCCCAGAAATCCACCAGTACCGGGATGTCGTTGCGCGTGACGTGCCTGTCGAACGCGGCGGCATCGACCTCGAAAGGCTGGCCGGTGAACAACGGCCGGTGGCACCGGCCGCAGTTCGGCGCCGCGCCGAGGCGTTCGGAGGGCACGCGGTTCACGGCCTGGCAATGGGGACAGACGACCTGCAATGGGCCGGTCATGGCGCTGCCTCTTCGCCGTGCGTGGGCGGGGGAACATTGTCGGAATGGTAGTTCGCGGCCGCGTGGATCATCGCGTTCGCAGTGGCGATGATGGGCACCGCGAGGAACGCCCCGGCCACACCGCCCACCGAGGCGCCCGCGAGCACGCCGAGCACCACGCCGAGCGGGTGGACCTTGACCACGCCGCCGGTCAGGAACGGATGCAGCACGTTGCCTTCGAGCTGGTTCACCAGCAGCACGACGCCCAGCATGACCAGCGCATCGCTGAGTCCGTTGAACAGGAACGCAATGACCACCGCGGCCGCGCCGGCGACGATGGAACCGATGATGGGCACCAGCGCGCCGAAGAAGACGATCACCGCGATCGGCGTCGCCAGCGGCACGCCGAGTAGCCATGCGCCGATGCCGATGCCGAGCGCGTCGATCGCGGCCACGAAAATCTGCACGCGCGCAAACGCGGTCAGGGTACGCCAGCCGGCGTGCCCGGCGAAATCGATGCGGCTGCGGGCGCGGCGGGGAAACAGGCGCACCACCCAGGCCCAGATGCCGGCACCTTCTATCATCGCGAACAGGATCACGAAGATCATGATCAGGATGCCCTCGAGCACGTGCACGATGCGCTTGCCGGCGTTGGCGGCGCTCAGCGCGACGCGCGACGCATTGTTCTGCAGCCACACGCCCAGTTCCGAAATGTAGTGGCTGACCTTTTCGGGCGTGAGGCCGAACGGGTGCGTGGCCAGCAGCGAGCGGAGCTGGTCGCCGACGGAAGCGATCTGCTTCTGCAGGGTCGGGATTTCGTTGATGACGCGCTCGGTAACCAGAAGCGCCAGCCCGCCGATCACGCCGAGCAGGATGATCCACGCGATGATGATCGAGAGCCACTTCGGACAATGGTGGCGTTGCAGCAGCGTCGACAGCGGCACCAGCAGCGCCGCCAGGATCACGCCGATCAGGAATGGGACCACCACTTCAGACAGCAGCCATGCGAGCGCCAGCACGGCCCCGATCGCCGCGGCGATCACCAGCAGCCGCCACGTGAACGCAGCCCCGATGCGCAGCCCGCGCGGGATCGCATCGCCTGCCGGGTCACTTGGATGTCCGCGCCACATCGAACTCTCTTCGGGCCACCCCGCGGCGAGGCTTCACAGGCTACCCACGCGCGGGTCGACTTGGCGTCAAGGAGGTTCATGCCACGCGTTCGGTAATCGGTCCGTGACGGTGTGTCGCGGCGGTCTTCACATGGCGTGGAACATTGCGCCGGGATAATCCCGCATTTCGCCAAGGAGACGGATGATGAACCTGAAGATCCCTGCGCTCGTCGTCGCCTGCACGCTGGTCCTCTCGGCTTGCGGCGGCAACCACTCGTCCTCGGAAAATCAACCGGCGCCGGCCGGCACCACACCTTCCCCTGCGGCAACCGCCCCGATGGCCGCCCCGGCGACCGCCGCCACCGCGCCGGGCACTGCCGCGAGCGCCGCGGCGCCCGCCACGGCCGCAACGGCCTCCGCGACGAACGGCAAACCCCCCGCAGTCGTCACCAACTGCAGCACGGAAATCGAAGCCACCGACGCGATGCAATACAGCGTCGGTTCGATCGTCGTGCCTGCCTCCTGCACCAATTTCAAGATCACCCTCAAGCACACCGGCAACCTGCCCGTGGCTTCGATGGGCCATGACCTGGTGATCACCAAGGAATCGGATATGCAGGCGGTGGATCAGGAGAGCGCGGCGGCCGGGCTGAAGAACGGCTACATCAAGCCGGACGATTCGCGCATCATCGCGCACACGAAACTGATCGGCGGCGGCGAAACCACCTCGGTCAGCTTCCCGGTCAGCAAGATCAAGAGCGGCGGCCCGTACGTGTTTTTCTGCAGCTTCCCGGGCCATTCGGCGCTGATGCACGGACCGATCAGCGTCCAGTAGTCGCATTCCAGCGCGGCCGATTGAACGGGCGCCGCCTGGGCGCCCGTTCTCGTGTGTGCGGTGACTGGATATGCCCGTGCATTCGAATCTGGCTCACCACGTCCGACCGCACAAGGAAGCCTCACGTGATCCATCCGCCCGTGCTGGGTCGTGCTGTTGAACGTGTCCGTGTTGTCGATGATCGCATGGGAACTGTTGCTGCTGGCGATCCGGGGCGAGCTGCGGCTGTTCGTGCCGCAGCCGTGGTGATCCGGGACGGGAGTGGAACCCTCAGCTCCCTGAAGCCTTGGTCGCGATCTCGCGCAGCGCGTTTTCGAAGACCTCGGGCGGTTGGCCTCCCGGAATCAGGTACTGGCCATTGACGATCGTGGCCGGCACGGAATGGATGCCGGCCTGCTGCCAGCGCTGTTCCTGCGCGCGCACTTCGCCCGCGTATTCACCGCTTTCGAGCATGCGGCGCGCATGGTTGCCGTCCAGCCCGATGGCTTGTGCGATGCGCACGAGTACGTCGCGATCAGCGACGTTTTCATTGTCGGTGAAGTAGGCGCGGAACAGCGCCTGCTTCAGCGCGACGGCGTTGCCCGGGTCCTGCCGTTCGGCCCAATGCAGCAGCCGGTGCGCATCGAAGGTATTCCACACGCGGCTGCCGTTGCGAGTGTTGATGGCGACGCCCAGTGGCACGGCGCGATCGCGGATGGCTGCGCGGTTGGTTTCGAGCTGCGCCTCGTCGATGCCGTACTTGTGCATGATGTGCTCGCCGGCGTCCTCGCCGTCGAACGGCATCTGCGGATTCAATTCGAATGGCTGCAGGTGGATGTCCGCTTCGATGCTGCCATCGAGTTTCGCCAGCGCCTGTTTCAGGCTGGCCAGGCCGACTGCGCACCACGGGCAGGCGACGTCGGAAACGAAATCGATACGGAGGCGGGCGGGAGCGTTCATGATGGTTTGGTCGGTGGTGTCCGGACCGATATGGAGGCGAATCCCGGCGGGACAATCCGCACCATCTGCGGAGCGAACAGGCCGCGGTGAATCTCGATTGACACCCGCCGGACAGCGGGTTATACCGGCGTCGCTTCATCGGTGATGGGTGGTTGCGGCGGCGGTGCGAGGATGTTCGCCGCCGGACTCTTGGGACAGCGCTCGCGCGGTGTACCCGCGCCGGGATCGCGATTCCCGCAACGGGAAATGGAGGGGAGTATGAAGAAGCGTGCTTTGGCCGGCCGAGCGTGGGCCGGATTGTCGGTGTTCGTCGGAGGCGTTTGCCTGAGCCTCGCCGCCTGGGCCGGCTCCAATGCGCCGCCGCAAATACCGCGGTGCAACGCGAAGATCGGAACGCTGGCGGTGCGCGAACCGCAGAACGGCAACCAGTGGTGGTCGCAAATGAACCTGGAGTCGCCCGCCGCGCTGATCAAGGTGTACGTGGCGCAGTCCGGGTGCTTCACCCTCGTCGATCGGGGCCAGGGGCTGCAGGCGGCGCAGGCCGAGCGCGAACTCGCCGCGTCGGGCGAGGAGCGCGTCGGCTCCAACATCGGCAAGGGCCAGATGAAGGCGGCCGACTACGTGTTGGTTCCCGACATCGCCAACCGGAACGGCAACGCCGGACGCACCAACATCGGCGGACTGGTGGGCGGCTTCCTGCCGCACGGCGTCGGTGCGGTGGTCGGCGGCATCAGCTTGTCGAAGAAATCCGCGGACGTGGTGTTGACGCTGACGGACGTCCGTTCGACCGAGCAGGTCGCGCTCGAGCAAGGCCATTCGGACAAGACCGACCTCGGCTGGGCCGGTGGTGGTGGCGGGGGGTTCTGGGGCGGCTTCGCCGCGGGTGGCGCGAGCGGCTACGCGAACACCGAAATCGGTCAGGTCGTGGCGATGGCGTATCTGGACGCCTACATCAAACTGGTGGCGGACCTGCAGCGGAACGCGCCCAATCCGCAGGCCGACAACGTGCAGCAGGCGGTGCGGCTGACCGAAGCGACCAAGCTGTATTCGGACGCCAACCTGAAGTCCTCCGTGGTGCGCAGCCTCAAGGCCGACACGATGTTGTATCCCACCGGCGACAAGGTCGGCATCTGGTGGAAGGTGACCGACGAACTCGGCAACGTGGGCTGGGTGCTGTCCAGCAAGCTCGAACTGGCACGCTGAAGGCACGTCGATCCTGCGAGGTGCCGCGGAGGTTCGCGGCGCCT
Organism: Rhodanobacteraceae bacterium; assembly: GCA_051962095.1. GTDB lineage: Bacteria > Pseudomonadota > Gammaproteobacteria > Xanthomonadales > Rhodanobacteraceae > 66-474. The sequence continues at coordinate 2,697 of JBQCCP010000062.1, read as the reverse complement.
CGTCGCGCGCGGGCGCAAGACTCATGACTGCGCTCCAAGCGCCTCGATTCGAAGTGATAGAGTGTCCGGTCGATTCTGGAAAAGGATGTACACGTGGCGACCGCGACTTTTTATCCCATCGGCACGCCCGGAAAACCCTGGGCCGCCGCCGAGAAGGCCGAGTGGCTTTCCCGGCAGCGCCGGCAACGCAGCTATGCCGATGATGTGCTGGAACGCATCGAGCGCCTGCGCGACCGTTTCGACGTGGAACAGTACGGCGAACTCGATTACACGCCCGACCGCCATCCGCTGTTCGCACTGAAAACCCGTAACTGGAACGACGCGCAGCCGACGATGCTGGTGACGGGCGGCGTGCATGGTTACGAAACCAGTGGCGTGCATGGCGCGCTGCAGTTCGCGGAGCAACACGCGGCGGATTACGCAGGAAGCGCGAACGTGATGGTGGTGCCCTGCGTCAGTCCATGGGGCTACGAGCACATCCATCGCTGGAATCCGTACGCGCTGGACCCGAACCGCAATTTCATCGCGGACAGTCCCGCGCCAGAATCGGCGGCGTTGATGCGCCTGGTTGCGCCGTACCGCGCGCGTGTCGCGATGCACATCGACCTGCACGAAACCACCGATACCGATGAATCCGAATTCCGTCCCGCGCTGGCAGCAAGGGACGGCAAGCCGTTCGAACCCGGCACGATCCCGGACGGCTTCTATCTGTGCGCCGACAGCGAAAACCCGCAGCCGGAATTCCAGCAGGCGGTGGTCGAAGCCGTCGCGAAGGTGACCCACATCGCGCCCGCCGATCCCGACGGCACGATCATCGGTTCGCCGGTGGTGGCACGCGGGGTAATCGAATATCCGGTGGTGGCGTGGGGCTTGTGCACGGGCATCACGTCGGCGCGCTGGCGCACCACCACCGAGGTCTATCCCGACAGCCAGCGTGCCACGCCGGAGCAATGCAATGCGGCGCAGGTCGCGGCGGCGCGCGCGGCGATCGATTACGCGCTCGTCCATTCCTGAGCGTTGTTGCCGGCCAAGCGGGGATGTTGCGCATCGCTTAATGGATGGCGAACAGCACCGGTGCGGCGCGCGGCGGATTGTCGTAACCTCGAAGCATGTTCCCTGCAGGCTGCGCGTGCAGGCGCGCAACCAACGGAGATTGCGATGAAGACGAGATGGTTGTCGGCTTTCCTGATGGTGGCGGCGCTGGGCCTTGCCGGTATCGGCGTTGCCGGTGCGCAAAACAACACCCATAACGGCGTGCTCGTTCGATCGGATGGCATCTATGTTCGCTGCGACCAGTGCGGCACGGTCGAGCGCATCGACCAGAACATCACCCAGGGCGGCGGGCACGGCACGGCCGGTGCCGTGATCGGTGCCATCGCGGGCGGCGTGCTGGGCAACCAGGTGGGCAAGGGCAAAGGCCGCAAGGCGGCGACCGTGGCCGGCGCGGTCGGCGGCGGTTTTGCCGGGCACGCGGTCGGCGAACGGGGCGGCCGGCAGGATTACGTCGTGCACATCCGGATGGGCAACGGCAGTTACATGAACGTGCAGGTCGCCGACGCCAGCAGCCTGCGCGTGGGCGATCTGGTGCAGGTGGATTCGAACGGGAACATCACGCGGATCCGCTAGCGTCTGGCTGCGCTGTCACCTGCGATCATTCTGCACGGGAACGCGGAACGTTAAACTGGGTCGATGCAACCGCGCAGGTTCTGCCAAGTCGATGTCTTCGCGTCAGCGCCGTACCTCGGCAATGCGCTGGCCGTGGTGCTCGATGGCGAGGGCATCGACGATGCGCAGATGTCCGCGTTTGCGCGCTGGACGAATTTGTCCGAAACCACTTTCCTGCTGCCGCCACGGCACCCGCGGGCCGACTACCGCGCGCGCATCTTCACCGCCACCCGCGAGTTGCCCTTCGCCGGCCATCCCACGCTGGGCAGCGCGCACGCATGGCTCGAAGCGGGTGGAGTACCGAAGCGGGCGGACACGATCGTGCAGGAGTGCGATGCGGGCCTGATCGAGATTCGTCGCGATGGGGAATGCCTTGCCTTCGCCGCGCCGCCCCTGCTGCGGGACGGGCCCGTTGCCGACGATCTGGCCGGGCGCATCGTGCGCGGGTTGCGGGTGGATCCTGCGCGCGTGCGGGCGATCCAGTGGGTGGACAACGGTCCCGGCTGGACAGGTGTGTTGCTCGATTCGGCCGAAAGCGTGTTGGCGCTCGACATCGATCCTGTCGCATTGCATTCGTTGAATGTCGGCGTGATCGGTCCGCATTCCGTGGGCGGCCCGGCCGACTTCGAGGTGCGCGCGTTCTTTACCGACGGCAGGATCATCGAGGATCCGGTCACTGGCAGCCTCAACGCCTCGCTCGCGCAATGGCTGATCGGCAGCGGCATCGTGCCCGCGCATTACCGCGCACGGCAAGGTACCGTCCTGGGCAGGGCGGGGATCATCGATCTCCGGCAGGAGGGCGGACGCATCTGGGCGGGCGGCACCTGCATCACCTGCATCGAGGGCGCGGTGCGTCTCTAAGTGCCGGGCGCCGCGACCTCGCAGAAAAGCGTAAAAACAGCTAATTACGATACATAGCTGATGTTGATTGCTGAATAAAATGAAATCCCGAAATTTTGTGATGGACTTCTCACGCGCAAAGCGTAAAGTAGGCTCGCAGCCAGTTGGGTTAGCCGGGGTTCGTGGGGAGAC
>JBQCCP010000061.1:0-24340 GCA_051962095.1 Rhodanobacteraceae bacterium | reverse complement strand
CACGGCGGCAAGGTCGGCGGCGATATCATCGGCCGCACCGAGGAGGCACTGTCCGAACTGGAAAAGGTGATGAAGGGCGACGACAAGGACGCGATCGAGTCGCGCATCACCAAACTTGAGCAGGCCGCGCAGTCGCTGTTCGCCGCGGCCCAGGCCGGCGGCCAGTCCGGCCCGCAACCGGGCGCGCAGCAGGCCCCGGGCGGCGGCAGCGCCTCGCCGGATGACGTGGTGGATGCGGAGTTCACCGAGGTGAAGGACGACAAGAGCAAGTAGATGGGCGTTATCCGGCAGCGCTTTGCGCTGCCGGATCAACTGTCCGCGTTCGAGCGACGCCTGAAATCGCGCCGTTCAACGCGGACAACTTCTGTGGAGAGGCGGGGGACCTCGCGCATGCACAAGGGCCGGATGGAGGCGTTCACCGATGGCGTGATCGCAGTCATCATCACGATCATGGTGCTGCAACTGGCGTTGCCGCACGAACCCACTTGGCGGGCGTTGCTTGCGGATGCTCCCGTGTTCCTGAGCTACGTGCTGAGCTTCGCGTACGTCGGCATCTACTGGAACAATCATCACCACATGCTGCAGATGGTCACGCAGGTCAGCGGCAAGGTGCTATGGGCCAACCTGTTGTTCCTGTTCTGGCTGTCGCTGTTTCCCTTCACGACGAACTGGTTGAGTGAAGCCCGTCCGGCTCCTGCGTCGGTTCCCACGGCGGTTTACGGTATCGTGCTGTTGCTGGCGGCGCTGTCCTGGATTCCGTTGATGCGCACGCTGATCGCCGCGAATGGCGGCGGGAAGAGCCGGCTCGGCGAGGTGCTGAGGGGCGACTGGAAGACCATCGTTTCCCCGATCGGGTACGTGCTTGGGATTGTGTTGGCGTTTTTTGCGCCAATATTCTCTTGCGTGATCTACGCCGCGGTCGCGGCGCTGTGGTTCATTCCCGATCGCCGACTCGAGACAAGAATGCGCACATGAAACGTTGCTACTACGAAGTCCTCGGCGTTGCGCGCAGCGCGAGCGACGAGGTACTGAAAAAGGCGTTTCGCCGGCTGGCGATGAAGAACCATCCCGACCGCTGCCCGGATGATCCGCAGGCGCAGGAGCGTTTCAAGGAAGCCAAGGAAGCCTACGAGATCCTCGGTGATCCGCAGCGGCGGGCGATGTACGACCAGTACGGCCACGCCGCGTTCGAGAACGGTACCGGGCGCCGCGGTGGCGCGCCGTTCGGCGACGTCGGCGACATTTTCGGCGACATCTTCTCGGACATCTTCGGCGGCGGCCGCCGCGCGGCGCGCGGTTCGGATTTGCGTTACGTGCTGGAACTCGACCTCGAAGAGGCGGTGGCTGGCGTCGACAAGCAGATCCGCGTGCCCACCCTGGTCAACTGCCACCATTGCAACGGCACGGGTTCGGAAGACGGCAAGCTTTCCACCTGCGCGACCTGTCGCGGGCACGGCCGCGTGCGGATGCAGAACGGCATCTTCTCCATCCAGCAGACCTGCCCGCATTGCGGCGGTGCCGGACGGATGGTGAGCACGCCCTGCAAGCACTGCCGCGGCGAAGGGCGCCTCGAAGACGAGCGCAGCCTGGAGGTCAAGGTGCCAGCGGGCGTCGATGACGGCGACCGGATCCGGCTTTCCGGGCAGGGCGAGGCCGGCCCGTCCGGCACCACACCGGGCGACCTGTACGTGGAAATCCACGTGCGCGAACATCCGATCTTCAAGCGCCACGGCGACGACCTGCGTTGCGAAGTGCCGATCCGTTTCGCGCAGGCCGCGCTGGGCGCGACGATCGAAGTGCCGATCCTGGGTGGCGCGACCACGATCACGGTGCCGCCTGAAACGCAGACCGGCCAGGAATTCCGGCTGCGCGGGCAGGGCGTGAGATCCGTCCGCAGCCGCCATACCGGCGACCTCTTCTGCACGGTGGTAGTGGAAACCCCGGTGCGGCTCGACAAGAAGCAGCGCGAATTGCTGGAACAGTTCGAAGCCACGTTCGCGGACGCCGAGGACGCCAGGAAACACTCGCCGCGCAACAGCGGCTTCGTCGAAGGCGTCAAGCAGTTCTGGTCAAAGATGACCGGCTGACGGCTGGAAACCCGCGATTTCGGGCGGACCGCTTTTGCCGTCATTCGGGGGCCGCGCGAAGCGCGGAACCCGGAATCCATTTTGATCCGGCTCTTCGACAGCAGATCAAGGTGGATTACGCGTCGCTCCTGCGACGCGCCCTGCGGGCCGTCGGCTGCGCCGATGTTCGCTTCGGCATCCCTGCCTTCGCAGTCCGGCTTGCGCCGGGATGACGGCCTTGTAAGCTTCGGGGCATCGTGCTTCTGTCGGTCCCGAAATGCGCAATCCTCTACGTCTTGCCATCAATGGCGCCAACGGCCGCATGGGCCGCGCGCTGCAGGCGTTGCTGCGCGATGATGCGCGCTTCGTGTTGACGGCGGCAGTCACCGCCTCGGACGAATGGCGTAACGCACCGAAGCTGGACGCGGTGATCGACTTCAGCACGCCGGCCGGTTTCGATTCGGCGCTGGCGCATTGCCGCGCGCACAAGGTTGCTTTCGTTTGCGGGACGACAGGACTCGACGCCGGTCAGCGCGCGAAGTTGCAGGAAGCCGCGCAAGACATTCCGGTCCTATACGCCGCCAATTTCAGCCTCGGGATCGCGGTGCTGACGAAGTTGCTGCGCGATGCGGCGAGCGCCTTGCCTGATTGGGATCTCGAAATCGTCGAAGCGCACCATGCGCGCAAGGTGGACGCGCCATCCGGCACCGCGCTGGCGCTGGGCCGTGCCGCGGCATCGGCGCGCGGCCAGGATTTCGATGAAGTCGCCGTTTTCGCGCGCCACGGCCATACCGGAGCGCGCAAGAACGGCGCGATCGGTTTCGCTTCGATCCGTGCCGGCGAAATCGTCGGCGAGCACTCCGTGTTGCTCGCAACCAAGGACGAACGCATCGAACTGGCGCATCGCGCCTACGACAACACGATCTTCGCGCGCGGCGCCTTGCACGCCGCGGCTTGGCTGGCCGGCAAACCGGCGGGTACGTATTCGCTGGACGACTTGCTTCGCCCCTAGGAGCACGCCTGCGCGATTGTTCTGGCGAGGAAATGAAAGAGCAGGCGCTTCGGGCCGGCTGGCTCCTGCAAGCGCGCGAAGCAGACTCAACCCGGCGGCTTCCTCCACGATTCGTGGCCGTACACGATGCGCCAGCCTTGCGGCAGCCGATGCCAGACGTAAGTCACGACAAACGCGCTGGTGAGCGGCTTTCCATTCGGCAAGGTGCCACTGGCGCTCAATGGCCACGTGACGATCTCGACATCGGGCCCCAGCGCCATGAATCCTGGCGCGCCGTCCTGCGCGTATTTCGCATCGCTCCTGCCGTTGTTCCACCATTTCACTTGCTGCGTATGCAGCGCGTTCCACCCGCGAATGATTTCGCCATTGATCGCGAAAATCAGATCGGGCCGGCGCGCCATCGTTGCCATGAAGGCGTCGGTGTCGTGTGCGTTGGCGGCCTGAAACATCTTCGCCATCTGCGGACGGATCGCTTGCTCAGCTTCTGACGCACCGGATTGCGCCCAAGCGCCCCCAGCGAGCAAGCCAACGCAGACCACCGCGGCTACGACAAGCATCTTTTTCATCTGTTTCTCCTCGTTCTCAGGGGTTGCTGAAAACCGCACCGTGGGGAATGGCGCTGCCGTTCCAGCCGTCCGGCCACGCCCGGGTGAAGTCGATCGTCTGCGATGCGAGTGTCAGCGCGCCGCTGCGGCGGTCGATCGTGGCGAAGCGAACCTTCATGTCGAGCGCGCCGTAACCCGTGATGGCCAGACGATCTCCACCCGGTTCCAGCGCAAGCCAGTGCGGGTATTCGTCCGGCGGCAGCAGGATGCGGCTGACTTCGTGCGGATGTTCCGGATCGCGCATGTCGAGGCTCACGACGGCGTGCCCGCTTTGCGCGGCCATCACCAGAAAGTTGCCCGTGACCACCGGCACTTCGCACCAGCGGTAGCCGAGATCATAGACATGCTGAAGCGTGGGGTGGTCGCTCGCCAGATCGCGCACCAAAAAAAGACCGCAGTTGAATGTCGGCACGACGACCGTTTTGGCGTCGGCCAGCAGGCGAGGCTCGGACGAATCCGCGGCTGTGTCGTCATACCAATCGGTTTGCGGCGGCAGCGGCATGGTCTTGATCAACTTCAGATCGGAGAGCCGCCAGACCTGCGCCACATGGCTGACCTGCGCCCCCATCATGTCCGCGCTGCTGGTGACGACCCGATCGAGCTTCGGAACGATCGCAACGCTGTAAGGACGAATGTCGGGATGGCCGGGTGCGATCGCCGAACCGGTTCGCACGACACGGCCTTGCGGATCGAATTCGATCAGCCCGCCCGCGGCGTGGTTGAACCCGCCGGAATACTGGAATGTCGCGAGTGTGTCGCCGTTGGGAAGATACACAAACGAGTGCGGATAGCCGAGGGCACCGACGTCGCCGAGTTGCCGCGCCAGCCGCGGATGCGCAGGATCCTGCAGGTTGAAGACGTACGTGCGATCGCCGAGCCAGTCGTTGGCGTAGAGCATCTCGTCCGGCGGCTCTGCGTAGTTCGTGTGGTGCGCTTGCACCGCGTCACCGACGGGTGACATCGCGACGAGTTTCCCGAATGACGCGCCCGGCTGGACGTTGAAAACCGCGAGGAAGTCCTTGCCCAGTCCCAATCCGCTGCGTCGCGCGGGGATGTCGGCCGGCGTCATTTCCGGCACTGCGGCGAGAGGCTGCTTTGCCTCCATGGCCCACACGAAAAGATAGCGACTGGGCGGCGGCGCCGCTGTCGCGAATGGCGGAAAAGTCGAAACGAGCAACAGCAAGGCGCGGAACATCGCGTTCTTCATGACTTCTCTCCCGAGGGCTGCTTCACGCGAATCACGCGGCTGCCATTCGGCGGCAACGCTGGGCGTGTGGGCGAGCAGGCGCGATGATGGGATTGCAAAACATCCGGGCGGCTGGTCGGCCACCCGGATGCGCGTTGCGCTTACTTGCCCGCGGTGTAGCTGAGGTCGGCGTTGTACTTGTCGAAGTGGTCGGGCGCCTTGGCGATTGCGTCGTTGAGCGACTTGCGGATCGCGTCCGCGCTGGACTGGCCATACACGTTCGCCACCATCTTCCACAGCGCGGGGTTGGGTTCCATGCCGACTTCGGCCCAGTTCTTGCTCCGGATCACCAGAAGGTAGTCAGGCGCCCCGTCGCCGCCGCCCTGGATCCGCATGGTGGCCCAATAGTAGGGCCACTTGGCCTTGCCGGCTGCTGTGGTGATTTTCTTGACCGCACCGGTGAAGGCCACGTCGGCATCGTGGCCCGGCTTGAGCGTGTAGTCGATCACGTGCAGGATCGGGGGCGGCGGTTGGGTCCCCCAGTTCGCGGGCAGATGGCTCATGTCCGGCTGGATCACCATGAACGCGCTGGTTTCGCTCACCAGATGCGGATTGCCTTGCGTGCGCCAGGTCGCATCGCATGCCTTGGCCTCGGCGTCGAGGGTGTCCAGGTCCGCCCACGTCACCGGGCCCACGTCGGTGGAATACATGTAGTCGTTGCCGGTTTCGTGGGTGACGGTCGGCTCGCTGAATTTGACGTGGTGCTCGCGCAGGCACTGGTTGTAGGCCTTGATGCCGGCCTCATAGGCCTGCTGGTTGGCGGGCGACACGGTGTCGGTGTAATCCCGCATCACGACGGCCTTGTCCGAATCCGCAGCAAGGACGCTTCCGGCAGCACTCACGGCAAGCGCAGTAACCACACACGCAGTCAGAACCTTCATAGTCCCTCCGGGAATCTTCGAGTGGCTTTGCCACGGGTTCGTCAGCGCACGCCTCCCCCGAGTGTGACGCGCATCACACTACGCCCGCCAATCAGGCGGCCACAAGTGCCGAGGAAAAACGATTCAAAACAGCGGGTAGGGCGCGTCTGCCGCCGGCGCGATCAGTCCCGGTGCGCGGCGTTGCGGTCGCGGCCCGCGCCGAATTTCCTGTCGAGCCCGCCCGCAATCTTCTTGAAGAAGCGGGTGGCGACACCCCGCTGGGTCTTGCGCAGCTTTTCTTCTTCGCTGGTGAGCCACGCCACCTGGATCACGCGCCGCTCGCCCTCGTAGGGCAGGTGGCCGTGGAATGAATTGTCGGCGCGCTTGAAGATCACGAATTCGCCGTACAGCGGTTTCACCTCCGGCGCGATCGACGCATCGATGTCGTCGATCCTCGAGAGGAAACGCAGGCAACCGTCGCTGGTGTCGTGCCAGTTCGCATTGAGGTAAAGCAGCGCGGTGGCCACTTTCGACTTGCTGTCGGTGTGGATGGTGCCGTGGCGTTTGTTGAGGTGCCGGCAGATCGTCACCAGCGTCGGATATTGCCCGAGGTTATCGATGCCCAGCTTCACACCAACCGCACTTGCGAAAGCGGGCGAGGTGAGCGCATCGACCAGCGCACGGATCGACGGCCCGCATTCCTTCTCGTCGTACGGAAAGAATCCCGCGCCCGAGTATTTCGGGAAATCACGCTCCAGATCGGCGCGCGATTGTTCGGGAAGCTGCCCGTGCGCGATCATGAACGGAAACGGATCGTTGCGGATCAGCGTGTCGGGGCGATCGAGGCGCGCGGGGTCGAGCAGCGTGGCGGCGAGCATGGTGTTTCCTGGTGAACGCGCGCATTGTATCGCTGGTGCCGTGCCGTGAATGCGCGGTGCGGTTCTGCTAACATTTCGCCTTGCCCGAAAACTCAACCCACAGGCCCGCGCTGCGCGGCCTGCGGGTAGTCCTGTATCCGGAATTCAGCCATGCCGATGCCCGCCCTGCTTGCCCTCGCCGACGGAACCCTCTTTCACGGCGAAGCCATCGGGGCAGCGGGCGTCACCGCCGGCGAAGTGGTGTTCAACACCGCAATGACGGGCTATCAGGAGATCCTGACCGACGCGTCCTACGCGCAACAGATCGTCACGCTGACCGCGCCGCACATCGGCAACACCGGCTGCAACACGCCCGACGAGGAATCCGGCAAGGTGCAGGCCGCGGGCCTGATCGTGCGCGACGTACCGCGACTCGCTTCCAACTGGCGCAGCACCGAATCCTTGCCGGATTACCTGAAGCGCCAGAACATCGTCGCGATCGCCGGCATCGACACGCGCAAGCTCACGCGCATCCTGCGCGATCGCGGTGCGCAACACGGTTGCATCGTGGCGGGCGAATCTTTCGATGCGGAGGAGGCGCTTGCGAAGGCCCGTGCCTTTCCCGGATTGAATGGCGTCGATCTCGCCAAGGTCGTCAGCCTTCGCGAGCGCAAGCCGTGGAAGGAAGGCACCTGGGACCTCGACGCGCAGGCGTTCCGGGAACCCGCGAAGAAGTACAAGGTCGTGGCCTACGACTATGGCGTGAAGCGAAACATCCTGCGCCTGCTGTCCGACCATGGCTGCGACATCACGCTGGTGCCGGCGCAGACGCCCGCCGCCGACGTGCTGGCGATGAAGCTCGACGGCATTTGTCTGTCCAACGGACCCGGCGATCCGGCGGCCTGCGATTACGCGATCGACGCCACGCGACAGTTCCTGGACGCCAGGATTCCGCTGTTCGGGATCTGCCTCGGTCATCAGTTGATGGGCCTGGCGCTCGGCGCGAAGACCTTGAAGATGCCGTTCGGCCACCACGGCGCCAATCATCCGGTGAAGGATCTCGAAGATGGCCGCGTGCTGATCACCTCGCAAAACCACGGCTTCGCGGTCGATCCCGCCACGCTGCCGTCCAACGCACGCGTCACCCACGTCTCGTTGTTCGACGGCTCGCTGCAAGGTTTCGCGCTCACCGACCGCCCCGCGTTCTGTTTCCAGGGGCATCCGGAAGCGAGCCCCGGACCCCACGACATTGATTACCTGTTCGCGCGATTCGCGAATCTGATGCAGGAGGCACGCTGATGCCACGCCGTACCGACATCAAGACCATCCTGATCATCGGCGCCGGTCCGATCGTGATCGGCCAGGCATGCGAGTTTGACTATTCGGGCGCGCAGGCGTGCAAGGCGCTGCGCGAGGAAGGCTATCGCGTGGTGCTGGTGAACTCGAACCCGGCCACGATCATGACCGATCCGGAGATGGCCGATCGCGTCTACATCGAGCCGATCAACTGGCGCACGGTCGAGCGCATCATCGAGAAGGAAAAGCCCGACGCGCTGTTGCCGACCATGGGTGGCCAGACCGCGCTCAACTGCGCATTGGAACTCGCCGACCACGGCGTGCTCGAAAAGCACGGTGTCGAACTGATCGGCGCGTCGCGCGACGCGATCCGGATGGCCGAGGATCGCGAGCTGTTCCGCAACGCGATGGACGAGATAGGGCTGGAGTCGCCGAAGTCCGCGATCGCGCGCTCATTGGAAGAGGCGCGCGAAGGGCAGGCGGCACTCGGCTTTCCGTGCATCGTGCGCCCGTCGTTCACGCTGGGCGGCACCGGCGGCGGCATCGCCTACAACGTCGAGGAATTCGAGCGCATCGTCACGCGCGGACTGGAATTGTCGCCCACGCACGAAGTCTTGATCGACGAATCGGTGCTGGGCTGGAAGGAATTCGAGATGGAAGTGGTCCGCGACCGCGCGGACAACTGCATCATCGTGTGCTCGATCGAGAACTTCGATCCGATGGGCGTGCACACCGGTGACTCGATCACGGTGGCGCCCGCGCTGACCCTGACCGACAAGGAATACCAGCGCCTGCGCGACTTCTCGATCGCGGTGCTGCGCAAGATCGGCGTCGACACGGGCGGCAGCAACGTGCAGTTCGGCGTGAATCCCGCCGACGGTCGCGTCGTGGTGATCGAAATGAATCCGCGCGTGTCGCGTTCGTCGGCGCTGGCGTCCAAGGCCACGGGTTTTCCGATTGCGAAAGTGGCCGCCAAGCTGGCGGTCGGCTACACGCTGGATGAACTAAAGAACGAAATCACCGGCGGCAAGACGCCGGCCTCGTTCGAACCGTCCATCGATTACATCGTCACCAAGATCCCGCGCTTTGCGTTCGAGAAGTTCCCGGCCGCCGATCCGCACCTGACCACGCAGATGAAATCGGTGGGTGAGGTGATGGCGATCGGCCGCACCTTCTCCGAATCGCTGCAGAAGGCGCTGCGCGGGCTCGAGACCGGCCGCGATGGTTTGAATGCAGGCGGCATCGACTGGAAAACGCCAGAAGGCATGGAATCGCTGAAGCGCGAACTGCGCCAGCCCGGCCCCGAGCGCATCTTCCACGTGGGCGATGCATTCCGCGCGGGACTTTCGCTGGAGGACGTGCACGCGCTGTGCAAGATCGACCCGTGGTTCCTCGCCGCGATCGAAGACATCGTCGCGACCGAAGCCGACATCCGCGCGGGTGGCATGCGTGCGCTGGATGCCGCGCGGATGCGCGTACTTAAGCGCATGGGTTTTTCCGATTCGCGTCTCGCGACGCTGTTGCAGTCCGACGAACGGGCGGTGCGTCATTTGCGCCACACGCTCGACGTGCGGCCGGTGTACAAGCGCGTCGACTCGTGCGCGGCGGAGTTCGCCACCACCACCGCCTACATGTATTCGACCTACGAGGAAGAGTGCGAGGCGAATCCGTCCGACCGCAAGAAGATCATGGTGCTGGGCGGCGGGCCCAACCGGATCGGGCAGGGCATCGAGTTCGATTATTGCTGCGTGCACGCGGCGCTCGCGATGCGCGAGGATGGTTTCGAAACCATCATGGTGAACTGCAACCCTGAAACGGTGTCCACCGATTACGACACTTCGGATCGCCTGTATTTCGAACCGGTGACGCTGGAAGACGTGCTGGAAATCGTGGACAAGGAAAAGCCCACCGGAGTGATCGTGCAATATGGCGGCCAGACGCCGCTGAAACTTGCGCGCGCGCTGGAGGCGGCGGGCGTGCCGATCATCGGTACGTCATCCGATTCGATCGACCTTGCCGAGGATCGCGAACGCTTCCAGCAATTGATCGAGAAGCTGCACCTGAAGCAGCCGCCCAACCGGATTGCGCACACTGCCGAGGAAGCTATGGTGCTGGCGCGCGAACTGGGCTATCCGCTGATCGTGCGTCCCAGCTATGTGCTGGGCGGTCGCGCGATGGAAGTGGTGCACGCGGACGAAGACCTCGCACGCTACATCCGCGACGCGGTGCGCGTGTCGGACAAGTCGCCGGTATTGCTCGATCGATTCCTCGACAACGCGGTCGAAGTCGATGTCGACGTGATCGCGGATGCCGATGGCGCGGTGCTGATCGGCGGGATCATGCAGCACATCGAGGAAGCCGGCGTGCATTCCGGCGACTCGTCGTGCGCGCTGCCGCCGTATTCGCTGTCGTCGGCGATCCAGGACGAGCTGCGCCGCCAGGTCGCGCTGCTGGCGCGCGAACTCGGCGTGGTCGGGTTGATGAATACACAGTTCGCGATCCAGGGCGACGAGGTGTTCATCCTGGAAGTGAATCCGCGCGCATCGCGCACGGTGCCGTTCGTGTCCAAGGCCACGGGCCGTCCGCTGGCCAAGATCGCGGCGCGCTGCATGGCCGGCAAGACGCTGGAAGAACAAGGTACGACACGCGAACGCGTGCCGCACTACTGGTCGGTCAAGGAAGCAATCTTCCCATTTTTGAAATTCTCCAATGTCGATCCGATCCTCGGGCCCGAAATGCGCTCGACCGGCGAGGTGATGGGCGTGGGCCGCAGCTTCGGCGAAGCCTTCGCGCGCGGCCATGAGGCCGCACACATCGCGGCGCCCGCACCGGGCGGCAAGGTGTTCCTGTCGGTGCGGGACGCCGACAAGCCGCGGCTGCTGGAGGTGGCGCGCGACCTGATCCGGCGCGGCTTCTCGCTGATCGCGACCGGCGGCACCGCGGCTTTCCTGCGCGAGCACGGCGTCGAGTGCGAGCGCATCAACAAGGTGCTGGAAGGCCGTCCACACATCGTCGACGCGATCAAGAACGGCGAGATCGCCTACATCGTCAACACCACCGAGGGGCGGCAGGCGATCACCGACTCGTTCTCGATCCGGCGCTCGGCGCTGCAGCAGCACGTCACGTACTCGACCACGGTCGCGGGTGCGGCCGCGTTACTGCATTCGCTGGATTTCCGCACCAATGCCGCGGTGATCAGCCTGCAGGAACTGCATGCCGAGCTCGACCGCCGCGATGCGCAGCCGCCCGGCGAGCAAGCCGCCGTTGCCTGACCATATTTGTGCGATCGTCCATGATCGCCGCATCGCCAGACCGCTTCGCAAAATCACCCGTAATGCCTCAGGCAACACCAGAACGGCCATCCATGGCCTGACTTTTCACAACAGCCTTTTCATCAATGGGCGCGGAGTTCATGACCGCGCCCGCATGCAATATAGGAGTCCCGCCATGCAGCGAGCCCCCATGACCAAAGCCGGTTCCGAGCGCCTGCGCGCCGAACTGGACAACCTGAAATCCGTCGAACGCCCGAGGATCATCGCCGCGATTGCCGAGGCGCGCGCGCACGGTGACCTCAGCGAAAACGCCGAGTACCACGCCGCGCGCGAGCAGCAGGGCTTCATCGAAGGCCGCATCCAGCGGATCGAGGCCGCGCTTTCGACCGCGCAGATCATCGATCCCGCCATGCTGAATCCCGGCGGCAAGGTGGTGTTCGGCGCGACCGTGGATCTGGAAGATGCGGACCGCGGCGACACCGTCACCTACCAGATCGTCGGCGACATCGAGGCTGACATCAAGCAGGGCCTGATCGCGGTGTCCTCGCCGATCGCGCGCGCGATGATCGGCAAGAACGAAGGCGACAGCTTTGCCTTCAATGCGCCCGCAGGCGAACGCAATTACGAAATCACGGGCGTGCGTTACGTGTGATCGCCTTCCGCAACTTTGCCCTGCGCCGCGGCGGCCGTCTATTGCTTTCGGGCGTCGACGCGGTGCTGCACGACGGCTGGAAGCTCGGCGTCGCGGGCCGCAACGGCAGCGGCAAGTCCAGCCTGTTCGCGGCGATCCTGGACGAAGTCGAAGCCGATGCCGGCGCGCTGGACGTGCCGACGGGCTTGCGCATTGCCTCGGTCGCACAGGAAACGCCAGCATTGCCGGATGCCGCGATCGACTACGTGCTGGGCGGCGACGTCGAACTGGCCACGGCGCTGGCCGATGAAGCGCGCGCGCAAACACAGGGCGACCATGCCGCCGCGGCGGCGGCGCACCATCGCATCGATGCGATCGGTGGTTACGATGGCCGTGCCCGCGCCGGACGCCTGCTGCACGGACTGGGCTTCAAGCCGGACGATCACGAAAAAAGCGTCGCGGAATTTTCCGGCGGCTGGCGTGGTCGCCTCAACCTGGCGCGCGCGCTGATGGCGCCGTCGGACCTGTTGCTGCTGGACGAGCCGACCAACCACCTCGATCTCGACGCGGTGCTGTGGCTGGAGCAGTGGCTGCGGCGTTATCCGCGGATGCTGATGGTGATTTCGCACGACCGCGAATTCCTCGACGGCACCGTCGATCACGTGCTGCACCTGGAGCAGGGGGCGGCGCGGCTTTACGCCGGCAACTACAGCGACTTCGAGCGGCAGCGGGCCGAGCGCCTGCATCAGCAGCAGTCCGCGTTCGTGAAAGAGCAAGCCGAGCGTGCGCACCTGCAGTCGTTCATCGACCGCTTTCGGGCGAAGGCCAGCAAGGCGCGCCAGGCGCAGGCGCGGATCAAGCGGCTGGAAAAACTCTCGGGCACCGAAGCCGTGCGGGTCGAGCGCGCTTTCGAATTCCGCTTCCCGGAACCCGAGCGCCTGCCGCAGGCGATGCTGAAACTGGAACACGTCGACGCAGGGTACGTGTCTTCCCCTCTCCCTCCGGGAGAGGGTGCCCGTAGGGCGGCCGAGGGTACGGGCAAAGCGCAAGAGACAGCACTCGCGCAGGCCCCCAACGTACGCTCCAATCGTACCCTCACCCCTCGCGCTGCGCGCGCGATCGCTTCCGCTCCGCCTTTTCCGGCGGGAGAGGGGCTCAAGATCCTGCATGACGTGCGATTCGCGGTGCAGGCCGGCGACCGCATCGGCTTGCTCGGTCCCAACGGCGCCGGCAAGTCCACGCTGGTGAAGACGCTGGTTGGTGACCTGTCCCTGATGGTGGGCGAACGCACCGCGCACAAGGACTTGTCGATCGGCTATTTCGCGCAGCACACGGTGGAGAACCTGCGTGCGGGCGAAACGCCGTTCGATCATCTGCGCGACCTCGCGCCCGACGCGCCGCCGCAGATTTTGCGCGACTGGCTCGGCAAGTGGCATTTCGCGGGCGACCGCGCGTTCGAACCCGTAGATGGTTTTTCGGGCGGCGAGCGCGCGCGGCTCGCGCTGGCGCTGATCGCCTGGGGCAAACCCAACCTGCTGGTGCTGGACGAACCCACCAACCATCTCGATCTCGACATGCGCGGCGCGCTGGCCGACGCACTCAACGACTTTCCCGGCGCGCTGGTGCTGGTCGCGCACGATCGGCACTTGCTCGGGCTGGTGTGCGACAGCTTCTGGCGCGTGGCAGACGGCGCGGTCGAACCGTTCGATGGCGATCTCGACGACTATGCACGCTGGTTGCGTGGACGCAACGGCGAGGCGGGGGAGCGTGGCGATGCGAAACCGCAAGCGGCCGATCCGCGCGAACGCCGTCGTGAAGCAGCCGCCGAACGCGAACGTCAGCGCATGACGCGCAAGCAGATCGAGAAGATCGAGACGCACATCGCGGCCATCGATGCCGCATTGGCCGGCCTCCAGGAACGCCTGGCCGATCCCGCGATCTACGAAGGTCCCAACGCGGTGCTTGCCGACATCGGGCGCGAGCAGTATGCACTGCGCCGGGAGAAGACCGCGCTCGAAGCCGAGTGGCTGGCGCATTACGAAGCACTGGAAACGACCACGGCATGAGCGCGCTGCACGTCCTGATGCCAGCCCTGTCGCGCACGGACGAAGATCCCGCGTTACGTCACTGGCTTTCGCGTGGCGATCGATTGCCGGATGCAGAGAATGCACGCGCGACGGTATTGCGCGATCTTTTTCGTTTCAGCGCCGAGGCGATTCCCGCGGCGGCGCTGCGCCATCACTGTCACGCCGGCGATGCGGCAGGGGGCAACTGGTTGTGCGCGGATCCCGCGTACGCGCGGAGCGAGGCGACTGGCGCGCGCCTGATGGCGTGTCCGATCGGCGACGTTTCCGGGTCCGAAGCCGAGGCGCTCGCGGCGGCCCTGCGTCCGCTGCTCGAAGAAGCCGGCAAGTTGCACGTCGATGCGCCTGATGAATGGTGCTTGCGGCTCGATGGTGACACCGCCGCGACATTCATCGATCCCGCCGACGCGTTGGGTGCAAGCCTGATCGATTGCTTGCCTGAAGGCGCCGCCGCGCGCACGTGGCGGCGCCTGTTCAACGAAATCCAGATCGCGCTGCACGCGCATCCGGTCAACGCCGCGCGCATTGCGGCGCGCAAGCTGCCCGTGAATGCACTGTGGTTCTGGGGCACCGGGACGCTGCCCGATTCCGTGGATACCCATTTGGCGATCGTCGCCAGCGCCGATGACGTGGTGCGCGGGCTCGCGAAATTGTCCGGCGCGGTTCGCGTGGAGCCATTACCAGCCGCGCTTGACGCCACTGACGTGCACGGCGAAGCGCTGCTCGACCTGGAACGGCTCGGCGGCGGAGAATCGGTCGCGGGCTGGCGGGCGGCTTTCGAGCGCTGGCTGCGCGAACGCCATTTCAACGCGATCACGCTGACGTTCGCGGACGGCGAACGCTTCCGGTTGCGGCACGCGCACCGGTTACGGTTCTGGCGTCGCGCGTGAACGCCGGCCGTCCGCCGGTGCGGATCGTGCGCCGGGCAATGGCGACGCCGCCTGGCGACTGGCCGGCCACGGTACATCCGGTGTTGCAACGCGTGTATGCCATGCGCGGCGTGACCCGCGTCGACGAGCTCGGCCATCGTCTCGCTGGGTTGCTCGCGCCTGGCGAATTGGGTGGCATCGCGCGCGCGGTCGATCTGCTTGTGTCGGCCATCGCCAGCGATGCGCGCATCGTGATCGCGGGCGACTACGACTGCGATGGTGCGACCGGTTGCGCGGTGGCGGTACGCGGCCTGCGCATGCTGGGCGCGCGCAACGCGGGCTACGTGGTACCTGACCGCGCGATCCACGGTTACGGTTTGACGCCCGCGCTGGTGGCGACGCTGCAGCCCGTACCCGACCTGATCGTGACCGTGGACAACGGGGTCGCGTCGCTGGCTGGCGTGACTGCCGCGAGGGCGCGCGGTTGCAAGGTCATCATCACCGATCACCATTTGCCAGGTGCGGCATTGCCCGACGCCGACGCGATCGTGAATCCCAATCTCGTCGGTGATGGTTTCGCCAGCAAGGCGCTGTGCGGCGTCGGGGTGATGTTCTACCTGCTGCTGGCCTTGCGCGCGCGCCTGGGCAAACGGGACGAAGTGGATTTGGCCTCGCTGCTGGATCTGGTCGCACTGGGGACGGTCGCCGACCTCGTGCCGCTCGACGCCAACAACCGCGCGTTGGTCGAAAGCGGATTGCGCCGGATCCGTGCGGGCAAGGCATGTGCCGGCATCGCCGCCTTGTTCGGGATCGCCGCGCGCGAACCGCGCAACGCCACCGCGGCCGACCTCGCCTATTCGATCGGCCCCAGACTGAACGCCGCGGGCCGGCTGGATGACATGACGATCGGTGTCGAGTGTCTTTTGTGCGACGATCTGGGGAGGGCGCGCGAACTCTCCACGGTGCTGCACGACATCAACGCGCAACGGCGCGACCTGCAGACGTCGATGGTGGAAGAGGCCCTGGCCAGGCTGGACGACTCGGCAGCGGGCGCGGCGATCGGCGTGTCGTTGTTCGACCCGACGTGGCACCACGGCGTGGTTGGACTGGTGGCGGCCAGGGTGAAGGAGCGGTGGCATCGCCCGGTGGTGGCGTTCGCGCCGGCGGGCGAGGGCGGCGAGTTGCGCGGTTCGGCGCGCTCGGTGTCGGGCTTCCACGTTCGCGATGCGCTGGCCGAAGTCGATGCGCGCCAGTCGGACCTGATCGTCCGGTTCGGCGGACACGCGATGGCGGCAGGCCTAACCTTGAAACTGTCGAACTACGCGCGTTTTGCCGAAGCCTTCGATGCGGTGGTGCGCGAGCGGATCGCGGCGGAAGCCCTGCAGCCCGTGCTGGCGAGCGACGGAGAATTGTCGCCCGGCGAATTCAGCCTCGATCTGGCGCGGCAATTGCGCGTGGCCGGGCCGTGGGGACAAGGCTTCCCTGCGCCGTTGTTCGACAACGTGTTCGAGTGTCTCGACTGCAGGGCGATGGGCGGCGCCGGCGATCACAGACGAATGCGCCTGCGCGATCCACGCGACGGGCGGGAGCACGAAGCGGTGTGGTTCAACGCCGATCGTGGGCCGGCGATCGGGTTCCCGCTGCGGCTCGCGTTCGAATTGATGGTCAACGACTGGCGCGGCTGCGAATCGCTGCGCCTGCTCGTCCGGCATTGGGAAGCTGCCGGATCCCGCTGATTACCTTTTGCGCGCCAGCGTCAGTCCGTCTCCGATCGGCAGCAGCGCCATATCGATGCGATCATCGTGGTGCAGCTTGTCGTTCAATGCCTGCAGCGCACGGGTATCGTCGTCCGTCGCGGGACGCGCAACTTCGCCGCCCCACAAGGTGTTGTCGAATGCGACCAGGCCGCCCGCGCGGACCAATTGCAGGCAGCGTTCGTAATAGCCGTCGTAGCCGGTCTTGTCGGCATCGATGAAGGCGAAGTCGTAACGTCCGGATTCGTCCGCGGCGATGCGTGCGTCCAGTGTCTGCACCGCGGGCGCGATCACCAGCTCGATCTTGTCCGCGACGCCGGCGCGTTGCCAACAAGGCTTGCCTATCGAGGTGTATGCCTCGCTGATATCGCAGGCCAGGACTTTCCCGTCGACCGGCAACGCCAACGCCACGGTGAGCGCGCTGTAGCCGGTGAAGGTACCAACCTCGATCGTGCGGCGCGCCCCGATCAGCTTGACCAGCAAAGACATGAATTGGCCCTGCTCGGGAGAAATCTGCATGTTGGCGTGCGGATGCGTGCGCGTCGCCTCGCGCAGTGCGGCCTGTGCGGGATGTTCGCGCAGGCTGTGGCCGAGCAGGTAGTCGTACAGCGTGTCGTCGACATTGAGGGTGCGGCGGGACATGGGCATTCCTTGTGCCTGGAGGGCTCAATCTTCGCACTTTCCGGACGATAGGATTCGGGAAGGCACTTGCGCGTGCCCACGGAATCTGGAAAAGTCGCGCCCATGTCACCGCTCGCCACTACGATTCTCCATGTCCGCACATTGAATGTGTCGGGCCTCGTTGCGGCCGCCAACGACAATCGCACGAACAATAACGCCAACCATCGGCGGGCCCGCGCGTAGCTGCAAGTTCCCACGACAGAGACGCGACCGAGGCCCGCCAAATGCGGGCCTCGTCGTTTTTCATGTGGTGTTTTCAGAAAAGGACACGACCATGTGTGCGATCTTCGGAATATTCGATCTGCAGCCGGGCGACGATCTTGCCGCGCTGCGGCGGCAGGCGCTGGAACTCTCGCAGCGCCAGCGCCACCGCGGTCCCGACTGGAGCGGCGTGTTCGTCGACGGCAGCGCGATCCTGGTGCATGAGCGACTCGCCATCGTCGACCCGGCGAGCGGCGCGCAACCCTTGCGCTCGCGCGATGGCGCGCTGGTGCTGGCGGTCAACGGCGAGATCTACAACCATCGCGAATTGCGCGCCGCCTGCAATTACGAATTCACCACGGCCTCGGACTGCGAGGTCATCAACGCGCTGTACCGCAATGGTGGTGCCGATTTTCTGTCGAAGCTCAACGGCATCTTCGCGTTCGCGCTGTGGGACGCCGTGGCGCAGCGTTACCTGATTGCGCGCGATCCGATGGGCGTGATTCCCTTGTACTGGGGTCACGACGTGCAGGGCAGGCTGTGCGTCGCTTCGGAAATGAAGGCACTGGTAGGCGTGTGCGCGGACGTGGCCGCGTTCCCGCCGGGCCACGCTTACGACAGCGCCAGCGGCGAGCTGCGCCGTTACTACCACAGGCCGTGGCGTGACTATGCGGCGACGCGCGGCTGCGCGCCCGGCGACCTTCGCCGCGCGTTCGAACAGGCCGTGCACCGCCAGTTGATGACCGATGTTCCCTACGGTGTGCTGCTCTCGGGCGGGCTCGATTCCTCGCTGGTTGCGGCCTGCGCGGCGAAGTTCGCCCGCGAGCGCATCGAGGACAACGATGCGAGCGAAGCCTGGTGGCCGCGCCTGCATTCGTTCGCGATCGGCATGGAAGGTTCACCCGACCTTGCCGCCGCGCAGGTCGCAGCCGACGCGCTGGGCACAGTGCATCACGGCTTCGTCTATACCTTCGAGGAAGGCCTTGACGCATTGCCCGAAGTGATCCGCCATCTCGAAACCTACGACGTCACCACCATCCGCGCCGCCACGCCGATGTACCTGCTGGCGCGGCGGATCAAGGCGATGGGCGTGAAGATGGTGCTGTCGGGCGAAGGTTCCGACGAGCTGTTCGGTGGCTATCTGTATTTCCACAAGGCGCCCTCGGCCGAGGCCTTCCACGAGGAAACCGTGCGCAAGCTCGACGCGCTGCACGGCTACGATTGCCTGCGGGCCAACAAGGCGATGATGGCCTGGGGCGTGGAAGCACGCGTGCCGTTCCTCGATCTCGAATTCATCGACGTGGCAATGGGCATGGATGCGCAGCTCAAGATGGCGGGCAACGGGCGCATCGAGAAGCACGTGCTGCGCGCGGCGTTCGAAGGCGCGCTGCCGAGGGAAATCCTATGGCGGCAGAAGGAACAGTTCAGCGACGGCGTCGGTTACGGCTGGATCGAAGGCCTCAAGGCGCACGCGGATGGGATGGTGGGCGGTCGCGAATTCGCGGCGTCGGCGTCGCGCTTTCCCTACAACACGCCGGCCACCAGGGAAGCGTATTTCTACCGGCATATCTTCGAGCAGTTCTATCCGGGCGGGGCCTGCGCCGCGACCGTGCCGGGCGGGAAGTCCATCGCGTGTTCCTCGCCCGCCGCGCTGGCCTGGGATCCAGCCTTCGCCGCGATGGCCGATCCCTCGGGCCGGGCGGTACGCGGCGTGCATGCACGGGCGCTGGCGTAGCGCGCGACCGCCGCACCCTCGCATTCACGGCAGCATTACGCGCCGCGTATTAGGTTCAGGCGTTTCCGCAAGAGGGCGCACCGATGATCGCGAAGTGCGGCAAGGCTGTTGGCCGTTGCATGCTGGTCGCGGCGCTGGCACTTGCAGGCGCCGGTTTGGCAGCGATGCAATCGGCCCCGATCGCCCAAGGCGACAGCGCGGCGATGCTGAAGGAAGCCGTGGCAGGGTTGTGGCGTTCGTCTGAGAACAAGGCGCGTGACCAGTATCGGCATCCGATCGAGACGCTGGAATTCTTCGGCATCAAGCCGGACATGACCGTGATCGAACTTGCGCCGGGTGGCGGCTGGTACACCGAGATACTCGCGCCATTCCTTTACGCAAAAGGCCATTTGATCGAGGCCGTGCCACCCTCGCGCGGCAAGGGACCGAGCCATTTCAAGCAGAAGTTGCAGGCGGATCCCAAGGTGTACGGCCATGTCGCGAAGGTCGTGCCGTTCTCCCCGCCGGACCAGGTGGACCTGGGACCCGAAGGATCGGCCGACATGGTGTTGACGTTCCGCAACACCCACGATTGGCTGAACCAGGGCCCGCAGTCGCTCGATGCCGTCTTCAAGGCGGCGTACCGGGTGCTGAAACCCGGCGGCGTGTTCGGCGTCACCGACCATCGCGCCAAGCCGTTCGCGGATGCGCGGGAAAGTTCGAAAAACCTGCATCGTATTCCCGAGGACTACATGATCGAAGCGGGCCTGCGCACCGGGTTCCGACTCGCCGGCGTTTCCGAGGTCAATGCCAATCCGAGGGATCCCGAAGACATCAACGTGCACCGGTTGCCGCCGGACCTCGCGGGCCCGGACAGCGAACATGCGAAGATGAAGGCGATCGGTGAATCGGACCGGATGACCTTGAAGTTCGTCAAGCCTTAGAGGCTCGGCCGGCGCGTTGCTCGTCACGCCCGCGCCGGGCCGGCTGCGTTTGCGGGATCGCAGTCGCGAACGCTGCCGGCCGCCACTTTGGACCACGAAAGGAACCGCGAAAGGAATCGACATCATGAGCCAACAACGTCCCGCTATCGCCGTCCTGGTCGGCAGCCTGCGCAAGGGTTCGTTCAACAAGCAACTGGCGCGCGCGCTGGAGAAGATCGCCGACGATCGCGCGGAGTTTCGCCATATCCGCATCGATGACCAGCCGCTTTACAACCAGGATTTCGACAAAGACTATCCGTCGCCGTGCAAGCGCCTCAAGGACGACATCAACGCCTGCGACGCGGTGCTGTTCGTGACGCCCGAATACAACCGCTCGGTTCCAGGCGTGTTGAAGAATGCGATCGACATCGCTTCCCGGCCGTACGGTCACAGCGCGTTTTCGGGCAAGCCCGGCGCGGTGATCGGCACTTCCGCCGGCGCCATGTCGACCGCGCTGGCGCAGCAGCACCTGCGCAATGTTTGCGTGTTCCTGGACGTGCCGCTGATGCAGCAGCCGGAGGCTTTCGTCCGCTACAAGGAAGGCTTGTTCGCGGAGGACGGCAGCGTGACTGACGAAAGCGTCGCGAAATTTCTCGGCAATTTCGTCGACAAGTATCTGGCGTGGGTGAGCAGGTTCGCTTAGCCGATGCCTTGACTGCGCGCGTCGGGAACGCGCGCGAACAGCGAAGCTGGCCCGAGTAATGGCATCGGCTGAACCTGCGACGTGGCGCGCAGGAGCGCGCCAGAACACCCGAGGCGGCCCTTTGCGCAGCAGCGAAGGGCGAGCGCCGAGGACGGCGCGAATAACGCGCGAGGCGGGAGCCGAGGGCTGGGTTGCCTGGCGAGCGCTGGACGCGCGAGCCTGGCAGCAGGCGATTCGTCGCCTGAGCCGGACATCGTCGAGAGCCACCGATTCCGGGTTCCGCTCCCGCTGCGCGTGAGCGGCCCCGGAATGACAAGTGTGTGCCCGGCTTTGATTGTCATTCCGGACGCGCGCAGCGCGATCCGGAATCGGTTTGCAGCGATCAGCGCTCGATCGTGGCGTTGTCCTCCTTGCCCTCGTATCCATGACGATTGCCGCAACGGCCGCGGTGGGGAATCAGCGTGAACAGCCCTCCCAGAATCACGAACAACGGCCACCACGTGCCCCAGTCGAGCTGGAACAGGAACAGCATGCCCACCAGCGCGACGCCGCTGGCAGCCAGCAGCGAATACATCACGTCTGCATCCACACTGCCGATGGCGCGGTAGCGCTCGTAAGCATGGGTCAGCGGCGCGAACGCAGCCAGCAGGATGATCACCGCCCACCAGTTGCCCCGGTCGAGGAAGGCGAGGTTGTAGCCCAGGTTGTTGGCGAGGAACAGCACGCCGATCGCGATGATCGCGACGGCGGGGAAGATGCGCCAGCGCATGGGACGGGGTGGGGGGTTGCGGGGTTCGGTGGTCACGGGGCACCTCCCTTGGAAGACGGCTCCTACTCTAGGCATGGCGGCGTTCCCCTGCCAGTGACAGCTGTCAACCGCCCGCGCTGACGCATGCGGCGGTCGCGCGGCTTTGCTAACATCCGCGTCTTTTCGCAGGCACCGCCATGCTAGAAGCCAATCCGATCCGCGCCCGCATCGCGGACTTAAGCGAACGCGTCGAATCGCTCAGGGGGTATCTTTGACTACCCCGCCAAGCGTGAACGTCTGGAAGAAGTAACCCGCGAACTGGAAAGCCCGACCGTCTGGGACGATCCGCAGCGCGCGCAGGATTTGGGCCGCGAGCGCGCGCGCCTCGCCGATTTCGTGGAAGGACTGGACGGCATCAGCCACGGGCTTGACGATGCCGGCGAGCTGCTGGAATTGTCCGCCGACGAGGGCGACGACGCGTCGGTGCAAGCCGTTGCGCATGATGTGGATGCGCTGGAAACACGCGTTGGCAAGCTGGAATTCCAGCGCATGTTCTCGGGCGAGATGGACGCCGCCAACGCGTTCGTCGACATCCAGGCCGGCGCCGGCGGTACCGAGGCGCAGGACTGGGCGGAAATGCTGCTGCGCATGTACCTGCGCTGGGCCGAGGACCGCGGCTGGCAAACCGAGTTGCTGGAAGCCAGCGACGGCGAAGTCGCGGGCATCAAATCGGCAAGTTTTCGTGTGGCCGGCGACTACGCCTACGGTTGGCTGAAGACCGAGATTGGGGTGCATCGTCTGGTTCGCAAATCGCCGTTCGATTCCGACAACCGCCGGCATACGTCATTCGCGTCCGTGTTCGTGTCGCCGGAAGTCGATGACGATATCGACATCGAGATCAATCCGGCCGATCTGAAGACCGACGTGTACCGCTCGTCCGGCGCCGGCGGCCAGCACGTCAATAAGACCGAATCGGCGGTGCGTATCACGCACGTTCCCTCCGGCATCGTGGTGGCCTGTCAGACTGAACGCTCGCAGCACGCCAACCGCGACCGCGCGATGAAAATGTTGCGCGCGAAGTTGTACGAAATGGAAATCCAGAAGCGCAATGCCGAAAAGGCCGCGCTGGAAGCCACCAAGTCCGACGTGGGCTGGGGCAGCCAGATCCGCAATTACGTACTCGACCAGTCGCGCATCAAGGACCTCCGCACCGGCGTTGAACGTACCGACACCCAGCGCGTGCTGGATGGCGACCTCGACGAGTTCATCGAAGCCAGTTTGAAGATGGGGCTGGAGGCCGGCGCCAAGCGCGTCGATGCCCAGGGATAACCGAAATGTCAGAAGCCATCGATCAGCCACCAACCGCCGTCGACGAAAACAAGCTGATTGCGGAACGCCGCGAGAAGCTGCGCGCGCTGCGTGGGCAGGGCGTCGCGTTTCCCAATGATTTCCGTCCCGACGCCCACGCGGGCGATTTGCAGCGCGCTACCCAAAGCGTCGATGCCGATGCACTGGCCGGGCAAGCGCGCCATGTGAAGATTGCCGGACGTCTGCTCGGCAAGCGCGTGATGGGCAAGGCCAGTTTCGCGCGCGTGCAGGATCGCACGGGTTCGATCCAGTTGTTCCTGCAGAAGGACGCGCTGGGCGAAACCTACGACGCGTTCAAGGGCTGGGACGTCGGCGACATCGTGGGCGCGGAAGGCACCTTGATGCGCACCAAAACCGGCGAGTTGTCAGTGAAGGTCGATGCGCTGCGGCTGCTGACGAAATCCTTGCGTCCGCTGCCGGACAAGTGGCACGGCCTGGCCGATGTCGAACAACGCTATCGCCAGCGTTACGTCGACCTGATCGTGACCCCGGAAGCGCGCGATGCCTTCCAGAAGCGCTCGGCGATCATCGGTTTCATCCGCCAGTGGCTGGAAGCCGAACCGCGGCGCTTCATGGAAGTGGAAACCCCGATGATGCACGTGATCCCGGGCGGCGCCACCGCGCGCCCGTTCGTCACGCACCACAATGCGCTCGACATCGACCTGTACCTGCGCGTGGCCCCGGAACTGTACTTGAAGCGTCTGGTGGTCGGCGGTTTCGAGCGCGTGTACGAGATCAACCGCAACTTCCGCAACGAGGGCGTGTCCACGCGGCACAACCCCGAGTTCACGATGCTGGAGTTGTACCAGGCCTACGCCAGCTATATCGAGGTCATGGATCTCACCGAGGCGATGATTCGCGAAACCGCGAAGGCGGTGATCGGCACGACAGACCTGAAGTGGGAAGGCTGCGATATCGACGTGGGCAAGCCGTTCCGGCGCTGGTCGCTCGCGGATGCCGTGCGCGAGCACAACCCGGAAATCGGTGAACACGAACTGCGGAAGGTGGAAGCGCTGCGGGCGCACTGCGCGCGCCTGAAGGTCCCGGTGAAGAACGAATACGGCTGGGGCAAGCTGCTGCTGGAGATCTTCGAGAAGACAGTCGAGCACACGCTGGTGCAGCCGACTTTCATCACCCAGTATCCCACCGAAGTGTCGCCGCTGGCGCGGGCAAACGATGCCGATCCGGAAGTCACCGACCGCTTCGAGCTGTTCATCGGCGGCAAGGAACTCGCGAACGGCTTCTCCGAGTTGAACGATCCCGAGGACCAGGCCGCGCGTTTTCGTGCGCAGGTCGAGGCGATGGAGCATGGCGACGACGAGGCCATGCACTTCGACGCCGACTACATCCGTGCGCTGGAAGTGGGCCTGCCGCCGACCGGCGGCCTCGGCGTCGGCGTCGATCGATTGGTGATGCTGCTGACCGACTCGGCGTCGATCCGCGATGTACT
>JBQCCP010000060.1:0-13177 GCA_051962095.1 Rhodanobacteraceae bacterium | reverse complement strand
CCGCTGTCCGTGCTCACCGCGGCGGTGATGGGTCCGTTGAAACCGCTGCGGCCGCCGGGGCTGTCTTCCGGCGTGTTCTCGGGCATGGTCGAGGCATGGTTGCGCAAGCCGCGCGTCGCGGATTTCCAGTCGCTGCGCCGCGATCTTCTGCATGTCTCCGGCTGGTGGCGCAACCGCGTCGCGCGCACCTTGCTGGTGTTCATGCTCACCAATCTCGGCACCATCGCGGGCGAATACCTGGCCGGCGTCCGCATCTTCAGCCGCCTGCTGTAAGCGGCGGCGAGCGAGATACCCGGCGCGAACGATAAGCCTTCAGTGCGTCGCCGTCGTGTTCGCCGACGGAGCTTTCTCGATGGGCCCGATCTCGACGTGACCGAACTGGCTGGTGACGAAGTTCGCGAATTCCTTTTTCCGCGCGGGCCAGTAACCCGCCAATGAAACCGCGCCGTTCTGCAGGCCAAGTTCGTTCAAGTTCGAGACCAGTTCTGCCGTGTTCTGGACGTTGCCTGCCGGATCGTAACCGTCGATCGAGAAGGTGTACGTGTTCGGGTCGCCTTCGGTGGTGGCGGAGCCGACCCGTCCGGAATGGTAGGCCTCCTCGAAAGCCTCTGTCGCGCGCGCCAGGGTGAGCTTGTCGGCGTATTTTTCCTGGAGTTCTTTCCAGATCGCGTCCGCGCGCTGGCGTTCCTCGGGCTTCAAGGCCTTGTAGGCGCTGACCAGCGCCTTGTCGTAATCGGGTTCGTGTTCTTCGTCGGCGAGGCCGAGCCACGCCACACCGCGTGCCGCATCAGCGCGGATCCGGCCCAGGCCGTGCAGATAAATTTCGCCGAGGTCGTATTGCGCGACCTTGTTGCCCCAGTACGCGGCGCGCTGGTATGCGTTCAGCGCGCCCGTGTAGTCCTTGTGGCGCAGGTCTTCCAGCGCGACGCGTTCGTAGTACTTGCCCGGCAGGTAATTGCGCGTCGGATCCTTCACCGTCTCGTGCGGATATTTGTCGAAACGTCCCGTTGCGGCGAGGCTGCTTCCGCAGCAGCACACCAGCAGGCACGCGATGCAGTTCGCCCGCATTCTCGTCATCGTCGCCATAGCCATCGCCTCGACGTGCCACCGCCGATTCGATCTTAACCCTCCGGCGGCGGGTTGCAAATGCGGCGAGCCGTGATGCAGCATGCACGACGCCTGCCTGCATTCCCATTCCACTGGCACGAATCGAAACCCATGACCGGAACTGAACCCATGTTCGACCAGGCCGACAGTCCCGAACGGATCGCGACGGCGCGCGAGTTGTTCCGCGAATACGCGCAAGCCATCGGCACGGATCTCGAGTACCAGGGATTCAGCGCAGAACTTGCGGCGTTGCCGGCGCCCTACGTGCCGCCCCGCGGAGCGTTGCTCATTGCACGAATCGAATGCGGCGTCGCCGGCTGCGTTGCGCTTCGACCACTCGATGACCGCCAGGGTGAAATGAAACGCCTGTATGTGCGGCCGGCGTACCGGAAATTCGGTCTGGGCAAGCGTCTGGTGGACGCCGTGATCGACGCGGCGCGCGGCGCCGGCTACGCGAATTGCGCCTGGATACGTTGGCGAGCATGACCTCGGCACAGGCGCTTTATCGGCGGCTCGGATTCGTCGAAATTCCGCCTTACAACAGGGCGCACCTGCCCGGCACGCGGTTCTATTCACTCGATTTGGCACGGTGACGTTTTCGATTACGTCGGGATTCGCTGCGCTGCTCCCGACCTACGAACCTTTTCTGTCCGGCCAATAGGCGCTGTCGGCGACCTTGCGTGCGCCGAAGATCGCCTGCCCCACGCGCACGATGGTCGAGCCTTCCTCGATCGCGAGTTCGTAGTCGCCGGACATGCCCATCGAAAGCTCGTCCATCGCGAGGCCATCGGGGGCGGAGTGCCGCAAGCGATTGCGCAATTCGCGCAGGCGAGCGAAGCACGGACGCACCTTCGTTGCGTCATCCGAGAATAGCGCCAGTGTCATCAGGCCCTGCACGCGCAATGATGCAAACACGGGCAGTCGTTTCACGAATGCTTCGACTTCATCCGGCGCCAGTCCGAACTTGCTTTCCTCGTTCGAGGTGTTGACCTGCACCAGCACGTCGAGCGAACGGCCCAGCGCCTGCAAGCGTTTGTCCAGCGCCTCGGCCACACGCAGGCTGTCCAGCGCCTGGAATTCGGATGCGAATTCGGCGACCAGCTTCGCCTTGTTGGTCTGCAGGTGACCAATGATGGACCAGCGCAAGTCCGGCAGATCCGACATCGCCTGCCACTTGCCTTGCGCTTCCTGCACCTTGTTCTCGCCCAATGTGCGGCAACCCGCCGCGTAGGCGTTGCGGAGGCGCGCTTCCGGCACGGTCTTGCTGACCGGCAACAGGCGCACGCCGGCGGGATCGCGGCCGACCTTCGCACACGCGGCCGCGATGCGGGCGTGCACGTCGGCAAGATGCTGGCGGAATTCCTCGACGGTGTTGGCGGTGGTGTATGCGCTCATTGCATCAGTATAGATATGCGACAGCGTGCATTCTTGTCCACGCGCGTATGCTGGCCGAATGAGCACACGCAAGAAATCCGGTGAAAGCCCCTGGCCCGAAACGCTCTGGACCATCGGCCACTCCACCCGCAGCCTCGATGAATTCATCACACTGCTGAAGGACAACGCCATCGAAGTGCTGGCCGACGTGCGCCACTTTCCCGGCTCGCGCAAGTATCCGCACTTCAATGTGGAGTCCCTGCAGCAAACATTGCCCAAGGCGGGCATTCGCTACGAACCGTTCACCGAACTTGGCGGCCGCCGCAAGGTGCAACCCGACTCGCCCAACACGGCGTGGCGGCATCCGGCGTTCCGCGGCTACGCCGATTACATGCAGACGAAGGCATTTCGCGATGGCATCGAACGGCTGAAGGCGCTGGCATCGAAGCAGCGCACCGCGATCATGTGCTCCGAGGCGGTGTGGTGGCGCTGCCATCGCGGCCTGATCTCGGACGTGTTCAAACTCAACGGCACGCGCGTGTTTCACATCATGGGCCCCACGTCGCCACCGGAACATCCGTACACGTCGGCGGCGCATGTGGTGGATGGACACCTTGATTATTCGGGCGACCAGCACCAACTGCCTTTGCAATGATCCCATTCTCCTTCCTCGATCTCTGCCCGATCATCGAAGGCGGTTCCACTGCCGAATCCTTCGCGCACACGGTGGACATCGCGCAGCACGCCGAGCGCTGGGGCTTCAACCGTTTCTGGATGGCCGAACACCATGGGATGCCGGGCATTGCCAGCGCGGCCACGTCGGTGCTGATCGGCCATGTGGCCGGCGCCACTTCGCGCATCCGAGTGGGCGCGGGCGGCATCATGCTGCCCAACCATTCGCCGCTGGTGATCGCTGAGCAGTTCGGCACGCTGGACGCGCTGTATCCCGGACGCATCGATCTCGGACTCGGCCGCGCGCCGGGTTCCGACCAGACCACCGCGCGTGCGCTGCGCCGCAACCTCGATACCGATCCGGATGCGTTTCCGCACGACGTGGTGGAGCTGATCGCACATTTCGAAGGACGCGGGCCGGTGCGCGCGGTGCCCGGCGCGGGCCAGCAGGTTCCGATCTGGATCCTGGGTTCCAGCCTGTTCGGCGCGCAGCTTGCCGCGATGCTCGGGCTGCCGTACGCATTCGCCTCGCATTTCGCGCCGGCGCAGATGGTGGACGCGATCGCGGTGTATCGCGCGCAGTTCAAGCCTTCGCGCTTCCTGCAACGGCCACACGTGATGCTGGGCTTCAACGTGTTCGCGGCGGACACCGACGACGAGGCGCGCTTTCTCGCGACCTCGTGGCAGCAATCGTTCGTGAACCTGCGCGCGGGACGTCCGGGGCGATTGCCGCCGCCGGTCGAAGGCTACGCCGAATCGCTGGCGCCGCAGGGCCGGAAGCTGCTCGAACACGTGCTGTCGTGTTCCGCGATCGGTTCGTCCGGCACCGTGGCCGAGGCCATCAACGCCTTCATCGCGCGAACGGGGGCCGATGAGATCATCCTGACCAGCAACATGTACGACCACGCGGCGCGGCTGCGCTCGATCGAGATCGTCGCCGGAATGATCGAAGCGCCCGCCGGCGCGTGAACCCCGACATCGCGGAGTGAACCCGCGCACAGCTTCGGCCATGGCACTTGTCCGGCCCGTTCCGAAGGCGTAGCGTGAAGTCCGACCGGGGCGTCGCGCCACGGCGCCGCTGGCCACGTTCCTCACTGCAAGGAGGTGGCTCATGACGTCGATGGCAGTCTCCCGTCCGTTCGAATGCGCGCCGCACGCGACACGTTCCTTCGCGATGGCGCTGACCCTGAGCTTGAACCTGGCGATCGTGCTGTTCGCGCTGCTGCCGAACACGCCGCACACGTTCCACGCCCCGCCGCCGCAATCCTTGTTCGCGGTGCTGCAACCGCCGACTCCGCCACCGATCCCCGCCGTCCCGACGCTGCAAGTCGTGAAGCAGGTCGCCGCGCCGAGCATCCACGTCGCGCCGGCACGCCCGGTGCCGATCGCCATTCCCGTGCCGCAGGCGATCGCCCCGGTCGCGCCGGTGCAAACCTCGACGAACACGTCGATGACCGGCGCCGCCGCCGCGGTCGCGGACAGCAGCGCGACCATCGCTTACGAAACCGCGACCCCGCCGGCCTATCCTGTCCAGGCGTTGCGGTCGGGCATCCAGGGCACGGTGCTGCTGAAGGTGCTGGTCGATCCCAGCGGCAAACCGGTGCAGGTACTGGTGGAACGCAGCAGCGGGGCGCGCGTGCTGGACGACGCCGCGCGCCGACATGTCCTCGCGGCTTGGCGGTTCCATCCGGCGATCCGCGACGGCCGCGCGATCGAAGCGTGGGCGGTGGTGCCGGTGCGCTTCAACCTCGACCAGGGTTGAACGCAAACGAGCAGCGCGGCATCCGGACCACCGGATGCCACGCGCGTTTCAATGCGCGGTCGGCGCAGGATCGTGCGGGCGCGACGCCCGCACGATCAGCCACGCCAGCGCGGCGATGCACAGCGCGGGCAGTAGCAACGGCAGCAGCGCGAACAGCACGATCGGGACCACCAGCAGCGCCACGATGCCGACGGTGAACAGCGCGAACACGCCGCCGAACAGCGCGCCGATCAGTCCGAACGTCAGCTTGAACAGTCCGGCGATCAACGCGCCGGCGAACCAGCACGCGCCGACCACGACCAGCACCAGTATTCCGAGTTCGAACATTTCGATCTCCTTGCCGCCCGACGGCGGCCGCTGCGGACCAGCCCCATGGATGCAGTATGCGCTTTCGCGTCATCGCAAGCTGCATGACTCCCGACCCATGACGACATACCCATGACTTCCGACGCATGCCGCTATTGTCAAGTGCGCTATAGTGTACTCGCCTGTACCCGTGATGCAAGCGGCCCTCGATGTCGGAAACAGATGCGCACCTGAAAAAATTCGAGAAGGAACTGGCCGCCGGCACGGTGTCTCTGGTGCTGCTGGCCGTGCTGGCCGCGGCGCGTGAACCGCTGTACGGCTACCAGATCGCCAAGCGGCTCGAACGCGAAGCGGGCGGCGTGCTGGTCGGCAAACAGAGCGCCCTGTACCCGGTGCTCCGCAACCTGAGCGCCGCGGAATTGCTGGACACCTTCGTCGAACCGTCCGAAGCCGGGCCGCCGCGGCGCTACTACCGCATCACCCCGCTCGGCCGGAAGGTCCTGCGCGAATGGACGGGCGCCTGGAACTCGACCCGCAGCTTCGTCGATTCCGTGCTGGCCGACCGTTGAAGGGAAAGACATGCATCCGCTCGAAACCACACCTGCACGCCCACCCGTCCGCCATCCCGGGCTGATCGTCAGCACGAGAGGAAACCAGCCATGACCACGCCGCAAACCATCAAGCAATACCTGGCACAACTGCGCGCAGCGCTGGCCGGCGCCGATCCGGCGATGATCCAGGATGCGCTGTACGACGCGGAAGAACACCTGCGCTCCGAGCTGGCCGAAAACCCCGGCATGAGCGAGGCCGAGCTGCTGGCGAAGATCTCGACCAGCTACGGCGCGCCGGAGGAAGTCGCGGAAATCTACCGCACCACCGAGAAGACGGTGGCGCGCGCCCTGCGCACGCCACCGCCGCGGCCGCGGCGCTCCGCCTTCGGCCGCTTCTTCGGCGTGCTCGCCGACCCGCACACCTGGGGCGCGATGTTCTACATGGTGCTGGCACTCGCGACCGGCATCTTCTACTTCACCTGGGCGGTGACCGGCCTTTCACTCTCGACAGGCTTCGCCTTCACGCTGATCGGCATTCCGTTCTTCCTGCTGTTCATGGCCTCGGTGCGCGGCCTGTCGCTGGTGGAAAGCCGGATCGTGGAAGGCATGCTGGGCGTGCGCATGCCTCGGCGCCCGCCGTATGTCGAGCGCGAACGGCCGTGGCTTAAACGGATCGGCACGATGCTTTCCGACCCGCGCACCTGGGCGACGCTGTTGTACCTGATCCTGATGCTGCCGCTGGGCATCGCGTACTTCATCATCCTGGTGGTGCCGCTGAGCGTGTCCCTGGCATTGATCGCGACACCGGCGCTGAAGGCGGTGTTTTCCAGCTACGTGGATGCGGCGACCTGCGAGGGCGCACCGCCGTGGGTGTGCGATTTCTCCGCGTGGTCCATCAGTTGGCCCGGCGTTGCGACCTGGTGCGTGGTGGGCATCCTGCTGCTGATCGTGACGCTGCATATCGTGCGCGCGATCGGGCACCTGCACGGCGCACTGGCCAAGCACCTGCTGGTCAAGTCCGCGCGCGTGTGATGGCGCGGGCGCGCGATCAGGGCGACGGCGGCGTATCCGCGGTCGACTTGCGGAGCTTCCCGAGCAGCGGTTCGAGCAGGTCCAGTGGCAACGGAAACGCGATGGTGGTGGTCCGGTCGCCGGCCACTTCCACCAGCGTCTGCAGGTAGCGCAACTGGATCGACTGCGGCTGCTGCATCAGTGTCTGCGCGGCCTGCATCAGTTTTTCCGAAGCCTGCTGCTCGCCCTCTGCATTGATGATCTTGGCGCGGCGCTGGCGCTCGGCCTCGGCCTGGCGCGCAATCGCGCGGATCATGCCCTCGTCCAGATCGACCTGCTTGATCTCGACGTTGGACACCTTGATGCCCCAAGCGTCGGTGTGCTGGTCCAGGATTTCCTGGATGTCGTGGTTGAGCTTGTCGCGTTCGCTCAGCATTTCGTCCAGTTCGTGACGGCCCAGCACCGAGCGCAGTGTGGTCTGCGCCAACTGACTGGTGGCTTCGCGCGCGTCCTCGACCTGGATCACGGCCTTTTCGGGATCGATCACCCGGAACAGGATCACTGCGTTGACCTTCACCGGCACGTTGTCGCGCGAGATCACGTCCTGCGGCGGCACGTCCATCACCACGGTGCGCAGGTCGATCCGCACCATCTGCTGCATCACCGGGATCAGCACGATGATACCCGGCCCCTTCACCGCCTGGAACCGCCCGAACAGGAAGATCACGCCGCGCTGGTATTCGCGCAGGATCTTCAGCGACGAGAACAGGATGATCAGCACGATCACCACGATCACCGCGATCACGGGATAGACGTCGATCATTGCGAAGCCTCCTTCGATGTCGATGCGGGTTGCACGTCCAGCACCAATCCGTGCATGGCCGTGACGGTCACGCGCTGGCCGCGTGCCAGCGGCGCGTCGGATCGCGCCTGCCAGCGCTCGCCGTGCACGTGCACCAGGCCGCGCCCCTGGAAATCGGCCACCACTTCGGCGAGCGCGCCGATCATTTCCTCGCGCCCGCTCACCACCGGGCGCTTGTGCGAACGCATCGCCATCCACACGATGCCGACCAGGATCCCCGCCGCCGCGATCGCGACGCCGACCACCACCGGCAGCGCGATGCCGTAGCCGGGCACGCCAGTATCCATCAGGATTACCGAGCCGATCACGAACGACACCACGCCGCCCGTGCCGAGCACCCCGTAGGCGGGCACGAACGCTTCCGACACAATCAGGATCACGCCCAGCAATATCAGTCCGAGTCCGGCGAAGTTGACCGGCAGCAACTGGAACGCGTACAGCGCCAGCAGCAGGCAGATCACGCCGACCACGCCCGGCAGCACGCCACCGGGATGCATGCCCTCCATCACCAGCCCGCCGAGGCCGATCAGCAGCAGGATGTAGGCGACCGACGGGTTGGCGACCACACCGAGGAACTGGCTGCGCACGCCGGGCGTCACGGTTTCGAGACTGGCGTCGCGCGTGTGCAGCACGCGCACCCCCGCGGTTGTTTCGACCTTGCGGCCATCCACGTCGGCGAGCAGCGTCGGGATGTCGGTCGCGATCAGGTCGACCACGTGCAGTTTCAGCGCTTCGTCGGCCGACACGCTGACCGCGTCGCGCACCGCCTTCTCCGCCCAGTCCGCATTGCGGCCGCGGCGCTCTGCCAGGGCGCGGATGTACGCGACGGCGTCGTTGGTGACCTTGTGCATCTCGGTGCTGTCACCGGAAGCTTCGGACTTGCCGCTGCTGGACGAAGGCAGCGGCGCGCCGCCACCCGTCAACGACACCGGCGTCGCCGCCCCGATGTTGGTGGCCGGCGCCATCGCGGCGACATGGCACGCATACATGATGTAGGTGCCGGCGCTGGCCGCGCGCGCACCGGACGGCGCCACGTAACCGATCACCGGCACGGGCGACGCCAGGATCGCCTTTATGATGTCGCGCATCGAGCTGGAAAGCCCGCCCGGCGTATCCAGTTCCAGCACGATCGCGGCGGCGTGCATCGAGTCGCCGCGCCGGATGCCGCGCACCACGTAATCGGCGCTGGCAGGGCTGATCGGACCATCCACGCGCAGCACGATCGCTGCGGAATGCGCCATCGGCGAGGCGGGCGCCACGGCGCCGGCCGCTGCCATCGGCAACGCGAGCAAACTCCACAGCACGGAGCGCCACGCTTTCATGCCGCCATCAGACCATTACCCGCGCGACTTCGCAAACCGGCCATGATCCGCGCCCGCCGCCGCCACGCACTGATCGGCGACAAGGCGCATGCGCGGGATCGGCGTACAGTGACCGTTTCCGACTCGAGGAGATCGCCATGGATCATCCGATGTATCCCGAACCGACCGTGGACATCGCGCAAAAGCGCCACCAGCTTGCGCCCGGTCCGCTCGAGGCGTTCCAGAATTTCAGCCGCGCGGTGTTCGCCGACGGCGCGTTGCCCAGCGTCACCAAGCAGTTGATCGCGGTGGCGGTGGCGCACACCACCCAGTGCCCGTACTGCATCAAGGGCCACACCAAGGCTGCCTTGAAAGCCGGCGCGACCGAGCAGCAGATCATGGAAGCGATCTGGGTCGCCGCCGAAATGCGCGCGGGCGGCGCGTACGCGCATTCGGCGCTGGCCATCGACACGATGCAACGGGCGCACGCGCCGTCCCGTCCGGCGGCGTGACGGCCGCAGGCTTGCCCGCGACCGCAACCCACAAGCTATACTTCGGGCTTTGCCACGCGGCGCGAGCCGCCTGCAGGGAACCTGAGAAACATGATCCGATCGATGCTGACCGTCGCACTGGTGGCGGGTTTCGCGTGTTTCGCGTCTACCGCTTTCGCCAAGGGTGATCCCGCCAAGGGCAAGCAGGACGTCTATTCCTGCCACGGCTGCCACGGCGTTACCGGGTACCAGTCGGTGAACCCCGAATACCACGTGCCGCGCATCGCGGGCCAGAATGAGCAGTACCTCATCGACGCGCTCAACGAATACAAGAACGACGCGCGCAAGTACCCGACGATGAATGCGCAGGCGCACAGCCTTACCGAGCAGCAGATCGAGGACATCGCGGCCTACCTGTCCAGCCTCGCGCCCAAGCAACTGCACCAGAACTGAGAACCCAAGGGGACCGATCATGCAGCAACGCACCATTCTCGTTTCCCTTCTCGCCGTTGCACTGGCGCTGGGCTTCGGCACGGCATCGGCCAAGGGCAACGCGGCCGCGGGCAAGGCCAAGGCCGCCGCCTGCGAAGCCTGCCATGGCACCGACGGCAACGGCATCGCGCCGAACTATCCCGCGCTCGCCGGCCAATACCAGGATTACCTGGCGCAGGTGCTGCACGAGTACAAGAACGGCCAGCGCACCAACGCGATCATGAACGGCATGGCCGCGCCGCTGAGCGACGCCGACATCCAGGACCTGGCGGCGTACTTCGCCAGCATGCCGAGCAAGCTGTCCGACTTGAACGGCAAGATCCAGGGCAGCGACGACGGGCTGCACTCGCGGTGAACCTTACCGAGCTCGCGACGCTGCACTGCGAACCCCGCAAGGGCAAGGAGCACGCGCTGGACGAAGCGCACGTGCGCACGCTGCTGGCAGCGCTTCCCGAGTGGCAACTGGCGCTGGACAGCAAGGCCATCGCCAAGACGTTCCGTTTCAAGAATTTCCACGAGACGCTCGGCTTCGTCAACGCGATCGGCTGGATGGCGAACAAGCAGGACCACCACCCCGACCTGGAAGTCGGCTACAACCGCTGCGTGGTGCACTGGTCCACCCACGACGTCGGCGGCCTGTCGATGAATGATTTCATCTGCGCCGCGAAGGTCGAGGCGATCGCGCACGCGTGAAGCGGACTTCGCAACGCGCACGCGAAATAAACCATAAGCCGTCATTCCGGTTCTGCCCGCGCTCTTTGCGGGCAGAACCGTGCCATAAAGCCGGCGCGGCCCCCGGAATGACGGCAAAAAAACGGGTCGCCTCACATAAGTTGACCATAAAAAACGCGGCCCGAAGGCCGCGTTTTTTGTGCAACGTGATTTGCCGCGATCACTGCGCGCCGATCTTCACCAGCGTGACGTCGAAGATCAGGGTTTCGTTCGGCGGGAAGCCGTTCTGCGGCTGCGCGCCGTAGGCGAGGTCGGATGGGATCACGAACTTGTAGTGGCTGCCGGTCGGCATCAGCATCAACGCTTCCTTGAAACCCGGGAACACGTTCGCGAGATCCAGCTTGGCCGGGCCGGAACCGTGCTTGGCCGAGGAATCGAATTCCTGGCCATTGACAAAGGTGCCGGTGTAGTTGATCTGGACCGTATCGGTGGCCTTCGGCTTCGGGCCGGTGCCCTGCGTGATCACCTGGTATTGCAGGCCATCGGCCGTGACGTGCACGCCGGGCTGCGACTTGTTCTTTGCGAGGAAGGCATCGCCCGCCTGCTTGTTCTGCGCGGCCACCTGGTCGTAATGCTGCTTGGCGCGAGCCGCGAATTCTTCGCCGAACGCCTTGGCGACGTTCTGCGCCTCGGTTTCGCTCATGCTGGGCTTCTGGCCCTGCAACGCGCGGGTCACGGCCTGGCCGACCTGCTGCGGATTGACCAGATCACGCGCCCAGTCCGGATAGCGGCCGGCGAGTTCGTAGCCGACGATCTCACTCGCCTTGGCCTTGTCGACCGTCGCCGTCGATTTGGTCTGTGCCTGCGAAATACCTGCGACGCCAAGTGCGGCGATCACGGCAACGGCGGCCAGGCTCGGCCGCATGATCTGCTTCATCGGTGTTTTCCTCTGATGATGGATGGCTTGCGCGCTGTCGCGCGGTGTTGCGTCAGTCATGAACGCACCATTCTGCGTGTTTCAATGCGGAATGGCAACGAGCATGGCTATGGACCGTGCGGCCATGACAGGGTTCATTCATCGGACGCATTCCCGCCCACGGCCCTGCCGCCTGCGTCCTGCCCCCTGCTCACTCGATACCCATGACTGATGGCAGGGGGTATTGACGGGTTGTTTTTTGGTGTTATAGTTAACTACAACACTGGTCAACGAGGTCACTAAAGGAGGCCCGCCATGAACGCCCGCAAATCCATCGCCGTCGTCGCCGCCATGCTGATCACCGCCGCCGGGATGGCCGGGATCGCCAACTACAGCAATGCCGCCGCCGATTCCTCCCGCGCGGCGATCAACGCCACCGCGGTGCCCGTGATCACCACCCTCCCCACCATCGAGGTCGTGCCGTCCAGCGCCCAGCTGCGCGAGCTGCACAAGCAGGGCGAGAAAGGTGGTTCGGCTTCGGCTTCGTCCGCCTCGGTGGACACGACGATGCCTTATTACTCTTTCGCGTCCAACGAAGCTGGCGCGTGATGCGATCCTGCAGGGGCCTCGCGATCGATGCGAGGATGGAAACATCACCGCCAGGATTGAAGCCATGAGCGTAACCTGGAACGACAACGTCCCGATCTACCGCCAGCTCCGCGAACGCGTGGTGGCGATGATCCTGGACGGCGCGCTGAACGAGGGCGATGCCCTGCCCTCGGTACGCCAGGTCGCGGCCGACTACCAGATCAACCCGCTCACCGTTTCCAAGGCGTACCAGGAACTGGTGGACGAGCAACTGGTGGAGAAACGTCGCGGCCTGGGCATGTTCGTCACCGACGGCGCGCGTGAAGCGCTGCTGCGGAGCGAACGCGAACATTTCCTGCGCGAAGAATGGCCGCGCCTGCGTGCGCGCATCGAACGCATGGGCCTGGACATCCAGAAATTGCTGGCCACGCCAGCGCAAGAATCACACAAGAGGGAATCGTGATGAACGCAGCAGCCGAAGCCATCGCGGAACGGCCCGCCACCCCGCCGGCGGCCGGATCGGAAACCGTCGTCCACGCCCGTGGACTCAGCAAGCGGTACAAGAGTGCCGTGGCGCTGGATGGTGCCGATTTCGAGGTGGGCAACGGCCGCATCGTCGGCCTGATCGGGCCCAACGGCGCAGGCAAGACCACCGCACTGAAGGCGATCCTGGGGCTCACCGATTTCGAGGGCGAACTCAAGGTCCTGGGCATGGATCCGCGCAAACAGCGCCCGCAATTGATGCGCGAAGTGTGCTTCATCGCCGACGTCGCCACCCTGCCCCGCTGGATCCGCGTCCACGAGGCCATCGATTTCGTGGCCGGCGTGCACCCGCGCTTCGATCGCGCGAAATGCGAGTGCTTCCTGGCCCGCACCAAGCTGCACGCCAACCAGAGGGTGCGCGAGATGTCCAAGGGCATGATCGTGCAGCTGCACCTCGCGATCGTGATGGCCATCGATGCGCGACTTCTGGTACTGGACGAACCCACCCTGGGGTTGGATATCCTCTACCGCAAGCAGTTCTACCAGAGTCTTCTGGAGGACTACTTCGACGAGAACAAGACCATCCTCA